>CAZFBP010000024.1:0-10377 GCA_964517255.1 uncultured Chryseobacterium sp. | reverse complement strand
CATGTCGTGGAGGACATGGGGACTTATTCCACCGAGAGCATGGATTATCCGGATCCTGCGCATGCCGTGGCTCGCAGCGTGGCTTCGGGCGCGAACGCTCTTGGCGTGCTGATCTGCGGAAGCGGCAATGGCGTGAGCATCGCTGCCAACAGGCATCACGGCGTACGCTGCGCGTTGGCCTGGAATCCGGAAGTGGCCCGCTTGGCGCGCGCCCATAACGATGCGAACGTGCTGGCATTGCCCGCGCGGTTCATAGGCGCGGAGGATGCGGTCGCCGCGATTGATGGATTCCTGACCTCCTCCTTCGAGGGTGGCCGCCACGCCAGGCGCGTGGAGAAAATCGACGCTTGCTGAGGATGCGCTGGATCGCCCTGCTCTTCGCGACCGCGCGAATGGCGCTCGTGAGCCCGGGCGTTCTTGGCCAGACCGACTCGATAGCGCATCAATTCGGAACCACCATTACAGCAGCCGAGTTGCGTGCGCACTTGCAAGTGCTCGCGAGCGATTCGTTCCTGGGGCGGGATACTGGCAAGGAGGGCCAGAAAATGGCGGCGGCGTACCTGAAAGCCGAATTCCAGCGCATGGGGATTCCTAGTCTTGATGAGAAGCGATGGCCGGGTGCGCGCGATGGCTACTACCAGCCGTACGGATTGATTGAGACCCATCGTGGACACACGCGGCTACGGTCGAGAGGTGGGCAGCTCGAAATGCCAAGGGACTACTTCTACCTATCGGAGGAATTGCAGCGCGACTTGGCGATCACTACGGTGATCGTTGCAGATGGCGATGCCACAAGCGCGCCAGGCACCGCCACGGGCGCAGCCGTCGTGCTGCGACTGAACACGACAAAGAACGTATCCGAGGGCATGGCCCATGCGCGGAGCCGGTTGGATCAGCTGCGTTCGGCTGGCGCCGCGGTCGCTTTCGTTGTGCTTGGCCCGGAGATGTTCGAGAGCATTGGCTCCTTGGCCCACTTCGGCGGGACCTCGATGAAGCTGGCGAACGATGGTGGTGAGGTTGAGCCGCGGAAGCAAGGCATGCAGTCGTTCTTCATGTCTGAAGCCGGACTGGAGAAGCTCCTCGGCAAGCGCGGCGCAATCAGACTGCGGCGGGCGCGCAATGGGGCACGCGTGGAGGCGGATATCAAAGTGTCGGCCTCGCCAAACGAGAATCGCTTGGAGGCGGAGAACGTGCTGGCGTACATCGAAGGCACGGGCAAGCCGGACGAACTGGTGGTGATCACGGCCCACTACGACCACATCGGCGTTGAGAACGGCGTGGTTTACAACGGCGCCGACGATGATGGCAGCGGAACCGTGGCGCTTCTGGAGATCGCGCAGGCCTTCGCCAGGGCCAAGGCAGAAGGGCGCGGACCGCAACGCAGCATCCTCATCATGCCGGTGAGCGGCGAAGAGAAGGGTCTGCTCGGTTCGCGTCACTACAGCGACCATCCAGTATTCCCGTTGGAGCTGACTGTCGCCAACCTGAACATCGACATGATTGGCCGCACCGACAGCGCGCATGCAGATCAGCACGACTACGTGTACATCATCGGGAGCGACCGGCTCAGCACTGAGTTGCACGCGGTGAACGAGGAAGCGAATGCGGAGCACGTTGGCCTTGAACTGGACTACACCTTCAATGCCGCGGATGACCCGAACCGGTTCTACTACCGCAGCGACCATTACAACTTCGCAAGGAAAGGCGTGCCCTGCATCTTCTACTTCAGTGGCGTGCACGAGGACTATCACCAGCCCGGCGACGACGTGGAGAAGATCCGCTTCGACCTGCTCGAGCGACGGGCGAGACTCGTCTTCCACACGGCATGGCTCTTGGCCAATCGCCCGAACCGCATCCGTGTGGATCGTCCGTCTCGCTGAGCCAGCTACCGCTCCGCAACGAGCGCTTGAAGGAACGAATCGAGCTTGGTCCGGTAATCGGCGTAATAACTGCCAGTTCCCGGGCCATAGAACCCGGTTCGGATACGGCGGACACGCCCTGCGCGATCGATAAAGATGCAAGTGGGATAGCTGATCAGCCGATTGAGGAATGGGAGGCGCGCAGCGGCCTGGTCCTTCGCCGCAGGCCCTCCGTACAAGACAGGATATGGAATCGCCAGGACCTGTTTGAATCGTCGAAGGCCCTCCAGGGCGCGCTTCTCATCGGCCTGCTTCTCGAAGGCGATGGCCATGATGCGCAACCCATGGGCAGCATATTTCTCATGCATCTCCTTCAGCACCTTGGTTTCATCCGCGCAATTCGGGCACCAGCTTCCCATGATGTGCACGATGAGCGGGTGGCCCTGCACGTCGTAGTCGGATGGCGACCGCTCGACGCCCTCCGTATCACGGAACCGGAATTCGATCGCTTCGTATCCTGAGCGCATCAGCGTGAGTGAGTCGGGGTCGCGCAGGCTGTAATCAGGGTTGCGAACGGCGACCCATGGTTCCTGCCAGTGCGTGCCGCTCCAGAAACGACCATCAAGTGAATCGCCGCGAAGGTGTGCCTTGAAGAGAAATGCATGCGAGCCATCGAAACAGGAAAGGAACAGTGAATCGGACCTCGCGGCACCTTCGAGGAAGCGATAATCGCCGGTCTCGGTGAGGAATGTGCCACCAAGCCCGCCATCAAAAGCGTCGAAGACGCCCACCGCGTTGTACGCGTCCGTGGTTCCGCTGCTGAAATGAGTCTCCCAAGACCCGCTCATACGCAATGCAACGTCGGCCTCATGGGTGCCGAACCGAGCCGAACCGGACCGTGTTGCCTTCAAAGGAATGCGGTATTCTGGACCCTTGAGATGGTTGGCCCACTCCCCCGTTAGTGTCGAGTCATTCAGTACGCGGCAGCGAAGCTCGGTTTCAAAGATTGGCATGCGCGCGATGAGGGAGTCCGAGGTGAGCCGCGTATCTGAAATAGAGATGCGCTCTCCAGCATTGCGGACCTCCATAGCCATGCGGCCCGCGCTATCGTAGGCAATAGCGAAATGGAATGGAAGGCGGGCCTCGCCAAGGTCGAGCTCAGCATGCCAGTCACCATCGCGCGGGTGAGCGCCCCCCCCGGAACACGAGGCAGCAAGTGATGAGCAGACCAGCGCTACGACGAGCAATCCGAACCATCCGCGCATCACGGAGTTGATGGATTTTAAAGAGGAAATCGGCACGCGAGGGCTCAGTTCAGGTCGAATCGGATGCCCTGTGCCAAAGGAAGCTTTCTTCCGAAATTGATGGTGTTGGTTTGGCGGCGCATGTATGCCTTCCAAGCATCGCTGCCGCTCTCCCGCCCGCCGCCCGTCTCCTTCTCTCCGCCGAAAGCGCCGCCGATCTCAGCACCGCTGGTCCCAATATTCACGTTCGCTATACCGCAATCGCTGCCATTAGCACCCAGGAAGAGCTCGGCCTCGCGCAGGTCAAGGGTCATGATAGCGCTGCTGAGTCCTTGGCGCACGCCATTCTGGATTGCAATGGCATCAGCAACACCCCCTTCGTATCGCAAAAGATAGAGAATCGGCGCGAAGGTCTCCACTTGCACAATGCTCATCTGGGGCGTCGCTTCGATGATGGCAGGCTTGACGTAGCATCCGCTTTCGTACCCGTGACCATGAAGGACGCCGCCCTCAACCAAGGCCCGCCCGCCCTGTTCTGCGGCGAGGCGCAAGGCGCGCTCGTATTGCTCAACAGCGCCTCGGTCAATCAACGGGCCAACGTGGTTTCTCTCATCCAAGGGGTTTCCTACGCGGAGTTGGCCGAACGCCTTCTGGAGACGCTGCTTGAATACCTCGTAGATGGAATCATGAATGATCAACCGGCGCGTGCTCGTGCACCGCTGCCCGGCAGTTCCAACGGCGCCGAAGACGCAACCCATCAGCGCCATGTCCAAGTCGGCCTTGTCAGTGATGATGATTGCGTTATTTCCTCCAAGTTCTAGGATGGAACGGCCAAGACGCCGCCCGACGGCAACCGCAATCGCCTTGCCCATCCTCGTGCTGCCGGTGGCGCTCACCACCGGAATACGTTCATCGGCGCCGATCCACTCACCCACATCCCGCCCACCGCTCACCAAGCAACCAACACCTTCTGGAACATTGCACTTTCCAAAGACCTCAGCGACGATGCGCTGGCAGGCGATGCCGCACAAGGGGGCCTTCTCGCTGGGCTTCCAAAGAACGGAGTTGCCGCAAACCCACGCGAGCGCGGCGTTCCAGCACCATACCGCCACAGGGAAGTTGAACGCGGAAATCACGCCGACCAGACCCATGGGATGCCATTGCTCGTACATGCGGTGCTCGGAGCGTTCGCTGTGCATGGTGAGCCCATGGAGCTGCCTGCTGAGGCCCACGGCGAAATCGCAGATGTCAATCATCTCCTGAACCTCGCCTAGCCCCTCCTGAAGGCTCTTTCCGGTCTCGTAGCTCACCAAGGAGCCGAGCTCGGCCTTCCGATCGCGGATTGCCTGGCCCAGAAGCCGAACAACCTCGCCTCGTTTGGGTGCAGGCCACTGTCGCCATTCAAGAGAGCCGCGGATGGCCGCATCAACCAACACGTCGTAATCCAATCTTGAAGCGGCACGAGTGCGTCCGATAAGTGCGCCATCCACAGGGCTTACACTCTCAATACCGCCCCCGGCGCCCGATTGCCAGGAGACGCCACTAGATACGCCTGGCAAGTCAATGCCCGGAGAAATGTCAAAGGGGACCTTGAATGCAGCTTTTTGGAACGAAGGGGTTGACTCCACGCGCGTGTGTGATTAGGGCGCCGAATGTAAATCGGCGGGTGACTTGCAGCCCCGACGCGCACCAGGCTACGCCGAAGCGGCATAAAGCCCTGAACATCAAGGCAAAAGAATAAATCCCGGGCTGCCGTCGTGCGGCACAGAAGGAAGCAAGGGCCGATGACCTCGATTAGTGGTCGTTCACGCTACTGGACTATTGGCCTTTTTCGCAATGAACAAAGTGCTGGAAGAGGGTCGAATCCAAAAGAGCGCCATGAGATTGGAGTAAATCCCGATTATCACGGCAACGGGCCAAGCCAGCCAGGCTGAACGGCCTTTGTTGCGCTCTGAGAGAAGGGCGATGTAGAAGGCGTCGAGCCACATTCGTCGGATATGGAGAACGTGGAAACCGTGCTTGGATAGGAGGCGGATTATGTCTTCGGTCCGGAAGTGCCAGAAATGCCGAGGCACATCCCAGGCCGCCCAGTTTGAACCGTAGAACGCACAATCGATGGAGCCACGATTAGGGACAGCAATGTAGAGGGCGCCGTCCTTTGAGAGCATCTTGTTCGCTACTGAAAGAGTCGCGCTCAAATCTGAAAGATGTTCTAGAACATGCCAGAGCATAATGGCGGCGAACCGGCTATCAGGCGGCACCGCAGCTAGACCCTGGAAGACCCGAAGACCATGCACGCTCTCAGACTGCGATCGTGCGAGCGCGGAGGGTTCTACACCAAGTACCGGCCGGCCCCGTCGTTTCATTTCAGCAAGTAGGTCGCCGGTGCCACAGCCAAGATCGAGTACTTGTCCAGAAGGGCTGATCTTGTTAACCAGATTCGATTTGGCCCTAATCGTGAGTCGTCGAAGCAAGCGATACACGAAGCCAAGAAATGACGGCCGCTTTGTGTTGTGGGAGAGATACTTGTCTGAGATGTAGTACTGCCCAATCTCACCTTCCGAGGGTTGAGGGCTTGTAACGCGGAAGCCGCAGCTTGTGCAATCAAGAAGATTGAAACGCCGATGCGTAACGAGGTGATCAATGGCAGCGGCGCCTGGAGTGAAAACCGACGCGCCGCAAATCGGACAAGGAGGTGTGGGCATGGCGCCAAGGAAATGGTTCCACATGGAACACGGAAGAAATCAACGCCCCACGTACAGAACAAGCACGCCGAGATCAGAGGCCGAAATACCGCTGATGCGAGCCGCTTGGCCGAGGGTGGATGGCCGCAGGCGGCTCAGTTTCTCACGAGCCTCCATCGACAGCGAGGTCAGACGATGATAGTCTAGGTCTGCGGCAAGCCCGAACCCCTCCATTTGCATGAAGCGCTCAACGGCTTCCCGCTCCTTGTCAAGATAGCCACTGTACTTGATGCTCGTTTCTAGAAGGCGGACCGCATCGTCTCGAATGTTGCCGAATGAATCTACAAGCATGGAAAATTCGGGACTCATGATGATGAGGTCCTTGACACGAACATGGGGCCGAAGAAGCAGGTCGTGCAACCTGGAAGACTCATTTATTGGGCTTGTTCCACGGGGAACCAAGACCGCGTTGGCCTCCCTTGGCGCGATGCTGCGCTCCTTAAGCGCCTGCTCCAAGAGTTCGGCCGCTCTGGCTTTTTGCTCAACACGGCGCAGCCTGTCTTCTCCCGCTAGGCCAATGGCGAAGGACCTTGGCGTCAACCGGAGGTCTGCGTTATCCTGTCGCAACAAAATCCGGAATTCCGCCCTGCTCGTGAACATGCGATACGGCTCATCGGTTCCTTTTGTAACTAGGTCGTCAATTAGGACACCGATGTATGCTTCGTCTCTTCCTAGAATGAACGGTTCTTGGCCACGGTTGCGCATGTGGGCATTGATGCCGGCCATCAACCCTTGACAGGCAGCCTCTTCGTACCCTGTTGTGCCGTTGATCTGTCCGGCGAAAAAGAGCCCGCTCACAGCCTTGGTCTCCAGCGTATGCGAGAGTTGGGTGGGCGGGAAATAGTCATATTCTACTGCGTACCCTGGGCGAAGGAACAAGGCGTTCTCGAAGCCCGGCACCAGCCTGAGCGCCTCCACTTGAACTTCTGCAGGAAGACTCGTGCTGAAGCCATTGATGTAGGTTTCAACGGTGTCCCACCCCTCCGGCTCAACGAAGATCTGATGCCTGTCTTTGTCAGAGAAGCGCTCAACCTTGTCTTCAATGCTCGGACAATAACGCGGGCCAGCGCCGCGGATACGACCAGTGAAGAGCGGGCTTTCATGAAAGCCCGCTCGAAGAACATCATGAACTAGCGGACTGGTATAAGTCATCCAGCACGAGAGCTGCCGACCAAGCGGATGAGAGGCGGCGGAGTAGCTGAATTTGTCAGGATTCTCATCGCCAAGCTGCTCTTCCATCCGGCTGTAATCGAGGCTCCTGCCGTCCACACGTGGCGGGGTCCCTGTTTTCATTCGGCCGGATGAAAGGCCAAGCCCCACGAGTTGCTCGGTAATTCCGGAGCTTGCCTGCTCCCCGGCACGGCCACCGGCGCTCTGTTGCATGCCGATATGCATGACGCCATTCATGAACGTGCCGCTTGTGAGAATGATTGCATCCGCCCGAATCAAACCGCCTTGACTAGTCACTACCCCAGTAACACGGCCCCGTTCATCGACGCCGATTCGTGCAACCGTATCCTGTAAGAAATGCAGGCCTGGCAAAGACTCCAGGACCTTGCGCCACTCCTTGGAGAAAAGCGATCGATCGTTTTGCGTGCGGGGACTCCACATCGCCGGCCCCTTGCTTCGGTTAAGCATTCTGAACTGCACCGCACTCCAATCACTGATTAGCCCGCTATATCCGCCGAGCGCATCTATTTCCTTGATAATCTGCCCCTTAGCGACACCGCCCATGGCGGGATTGCAGCTCATTTGACCTAGGGCGGACAAGTTCATCGTAACCAACAGCACCCTCGATCCGAGATGCGCCGCCGCCGCCGCCGCCTCACAGCCCGCGTGGCCACCGCCAACCACGACGATATCATACTTGGATTCCACTTGGAGGACCCAACAGGGGCTAGCGTGCGAAACTAGACACCGCCAGGGAGTAGCGCGACCAGGCAACCCGAACCCCTGCGACCGTCGTCCCAATCGTCGTAGAGCGGCAGGGAACCGCCTACATTGTCACCCTGAAGAAGCACAAGTCACCAGCAAACCAAGCCATGAAGACCATCGTCACCGTCGTGTTCGCCATTTGCGCATCGTTCTCAGCACTTGCCCAAGCCCCACAATCGAGCAGCAAGCAGGATGAAGTGCGCACCCTCAGCGCATCGCTTAAGGAAGCTTATGGCATCCTGAGCCAGGACCTTGCCCACTTGGGCCGCGAAATCGGCCCGGACGATACGAAGGCCACATCGGCGCAGGTGGCCCTGCGCGAACGAATGAAGACGGCGCTGGGTCAGCTCGAGAGCGTTCTGACCACCGTGAACACTGTTGGCGACGATCAGTGGACCGACGCGAAGGCGAAGGCCGAACAAGTGCGCGCTCGTGCCATGGCAATCGTGGAAGAGCGCCAGAAGAAGTAGTCGCGGCCGCGACTTAATTCCTGCGATTCGTCGCTAGAAACGCGCGAGGTAGAAGTCCTCTGCGCGTGTCATCCTCAGTCGCTCTTCGGGCGTCCCATCGTTGTACCCTAAGAGGTGCAGCACCCCGTGCAGCACGACTCGGCGCAGCTCCACTTGGTGACTTACCGAGAATGCGCGGGCGTTCTCCTTCGTGCGATGGTAGCTGATAAGGACCTCGCCGTTGAGCCCAGGGCCTTGGTCGCCGCCGAAAGTGATCACATCGGTGAAATAGGTCTTGTTCAAGAAGCGCTCGTTGATTGAAAGAAGGGCATCGTCGGTCATGAGCACGAAGGCCAAAGACCCCTGACGCGCACCGTGGTCGCGGCTAAGCCGACGAATCAGCTTTACGAGCCGGGGCTTGTCTCGGAATGAATGATGAACGCCAATCGCGGTGAATGCGATTCGTATCATGCCGGCTCCGCTGCGGGCTGCAACGCGAACGCCATAGAGACGGTAGCGCCGTTGTCGCTGAAGGCCACCTCATCTGCCAACGCCCGCATGAGGAAGACGCCGCGGCCGTGAGGCTTCTCGATGTTCTGTGGATCGGTGGGGTCGGGCAAATTCTCAAAATCGAATCCAGGTCCCTGGTCCTTGACCTCGAACAGGATGCGGTCGTCCTTCAATGCATATCCGAGGGAGACGTTTTTGGCGGGGTCCAGTCCATTGCCATGCTGGATGGCGTTGTTCACGGCCTCTGTGAGGGCGACCAGGATGTTGCCGTAATTGTTCTCATGCACACCGAAGCGCGAGCATGCCTCATCGATTAGGCGTTCCGCGATGGCGATGTTCTCGGCCCTTGCGGGGAATTCAATGCGTTCAGCGGTGCTGGATTGGTCGAGAAGGGAAGGCATGTGGCTCAGCGGTGCCCAAAAGTACCGAAATAGGCGTTCACGCGGTCGCGGTAGTAAGGCTTCAAGCCGGCCGGCACCGTGCGAAGCAGTTCGGCTTCACGGGCTTTCGCGCGTTGATGCTCGAACAGCCGCGCGGGGTCCGGCGGCGCACCATCTCCTCCTTCGCGACTCTCCCGCTTGTTGTCGAACTCTCGCTCACGCTCAGCTTTCTCATGCTCGAGCAGGCGCACCAGGATATCCTGCTGGCGACGCAGCGTTTCGGGCGAGATGTCACGATTCACGATGTCCCGCTCTTGCTGTTCCATCTGCTGCGCCAGCTTATTGATCTCGTTGCCGGCGCCGCTGCCATCCTTATTGAGCTCCTGCGCGAGCCGCTGCATCTCCTTACGTACCGCCGCCTGCTGGGCTGCCAGTTGCGCCAATTGCTGGCTCATGCCCGGCATGCCCATGCTGCCCTGCCCTTTGCGATCGCCCGGCTTCTTGCCCTGTTCCAACGCCTTCCGCATCTCATCCAGCTGTTTCTGCAAGGCCTGTTGCTGTGATTTCGCCTTGGCCAAGGATGCCGCGCTTCCGGGCTTTTCACCGGGCTTCTTGCCGGGCTTGTTGCAGCTGCCGCTTCCGGGCTTGCTCTGGGCGTTCATCTGCTGCATCATCTGCTGCAAGGCCTCATCGAGGAGGAGGGCCAGGTTGTTCAGCGAGGTCATGGCGTGCTGCTGCTTGTCGGCGGCCATGGGTTTGAACCGCTCATTGGCCCGTGCTTCGCCGATGAGCCGACGTGCTTCGTCCATGTTGTCGTTCACCGCGTTCATCTCGCGGTTCACCACGCTCTGGATCTGAGGCACGCGCTTGCTGAGCGCCATCAGCGAATCCTCGATCACGCGCGCATCATCGCGGAGCTTGCGCTGCTCTCGTCCATGTGCCACCCATCGCGGATCGCGAGTTGCAGTGGCGGCGAGGGTGCCCAGCAGCGCCTCTTGGTCGAAGCTCAGATGCAGGATGTTCTCCAATAGCTGACGCAGCGCCTCCATATCCTCCTCCTCCTGTTCTTGCGCGCCATCGCTCATGGCGCTCTCCATCTGGTGAGCGAGCTGCTCCATGCCCTCAGCGGCGGCCTTCTGGTTTCCTGCGGCCTTCTTGCTCTGGTTGCGGCCAAGCTGTTCGCTGCTCTGCTTCTGCTGCTCCCCGATCTGCTCCTCCGCGCCCTCCGTGTCCGGGATGTTCATGGGCGTCTCGAG
>CAZFBP010000023.1:9110-20153 GCA_964517255.1 uncultured Chryseobacterium sp. | reverse complement strand
CCCCGATCTGCTCCTCCGCGCCCTCCGTGTCCGGGATGTTCATGGGCGTCTCGAGCTCCTGGTTCTTCTGGCCCAGTTCGTCCATGTCTTTGCGAAGCTCCTCGAATTCCTTGTTGAGCTTTTCCTGCTCCTGTTCGAGTTGATCGCTGCTCCTCTTTCCGTCGGCGCTTTCTTCCGCGAGCTTCTCCTGTCGCTCCGCGAGGTCGCGCAACTGTTTGGCGATGTCCTCGGCCTTCTGCTCCACCTCCATGCGCTTGAACATCTCCAGGGCGCGGTCGAGCTCCTTCTCAACGTCCACTTGATCGAGCTTCATCTCGCGCAATTGCTCCTGGAGCTGCTCCTTGTCGATGCTCTGTATCAGCTCCTCCACCTTGCGGTAGAGCTCCTTCATTTCCTCGCTGAGCACGTTCTCGAAGAGCTCCTGAATGCGCTGCTGCTTCTCCAGCAGGCGCTCATCGGCAGGGGAGAAGTCGCGCCGTTCCTGCTGCGACTCCCGCAACTGCTGAGTTGATCGTTCAATGCGCTGCTCCAGCTGTTTCTGCCTCTCCAGGACCTGTTGAAGGCGCTGCTTGTCCTGCCAGTCCGCCTGATTCTTCTCGAGGAGGTCACGCCGCAGCTTGTCCAGTTCGCGCTGCAGCGACTGGGCTTCCTTGATGCTCTCTCCCAGGCTCTCCTTCGTGGACTCGCTGCGCGCCTCCTCGCGATCCGCGATCTCTTTCTGCGAGGGCGCGGCGAAGACCTCTACCGGAGTCCGCGCGCTCTTGCTGCCATTCACGCCATCGTTGTCCCACACCTCGAACCAATGCTCGATGCGGTCGCCGGGAGAGATGCGCATATCGAGGAGGTCCCACAAGTGGAAGTAGGATTGACGAACGACCCGCGCATCGATCGGGACCTCGACGGCACCCTGGCGAAGTTCTGGGGCGATGCTATCCCCGCCCGCCGCGAACCGATAGTGGAACACGAGGCGCCTGAAGCCGTGATCGTCCGACACCTCGCCGTTGAAGTACACGCGCTTCGCGGAGAGCGAATCGCGCAGGCTGCGCAACGTGATGGTTGGATGCAGGTCCGGGGTCACCTCGACGCGGTGCTTGAGCGCCCCGGATCCGCTGCGGCCCTTGAGCTGAGGAATCAATTCGAAGGCGTGGCTCGAGAGCATGCGACGGGTCAATCTGAACTCTGAGCCCGCATCCCCAATGGACAGCGCGGGCGCCGCCAGCAGGGTGTCGTCGAAGGCCATGGCCATCCGATCCGTGCTACGGGCGCGCACGGACCATGTGATGCGCGTGCCGGCCGGCACCGTGAGGTCGCCCGCGCCTTGCTCAACGGCCAACGGCATGTTCAGGTAGGTGGGGAACTCCAACTCCGCGACGAGGCCCAGGACGAGGGGTTCCGGCACCACCGCCAACTCGAAAGCATCGCTCTCGAAGCCCTCGGCGAGGAAATGAAAAGCGGTGGAGCGCGAGACATTACGGAAGCGATGCGCGAACCGGTCGGGGCCCGAACGGGTCATCGGGATGCGCGCGCCATCCACGACCAGATCAACCTGCATCGGCACGGCGGCGCCCTTGATCCGGAGCGAGAGGTCGAAGTCATGCTCCTCGGCAACGGTGAGCGAATCGTTCAGCACAAGGAACGCGAAAGGCGCTTCGGGCCGGTACTCGGTTCCGTGGTGCAGCAGCCGTTGCGCCGGGCCGGTGATCATGCTGGGCGCGGCGAAGAGCAGAACGAGCAGCAAGCCGAGCGGCGGCAGCGCGAACCTCAAGTAGCGCGAGTTACGGCGCAGATCGACCGCCCGCGCGAAAGGAACGGGGCGGAGCTCGTGGCTGCGCTGCGCGATGGCGGCCTCGATCAGGTCGCGCGACCCGGGCTGCGCGATGCCCATCTCATGCAGCTGCAACGTGTTCAAGAGCTTGTCTCGCACATCGGGGAAGTGCGCGCCGATGATGCGCGCAGCTTCCGAATGCGTAATCACCGCGCCGAGCTTGAAGAGCCGGAACAAGGGCAGGGCGATGTAACGGAAGAGGATGGCCAGCATGGCCGCAGAAGACATCCAGAACAGCGCGGTGCGTGCCTCGCTGCTGAATCGGCCGACGTGCTCGAGCAGGGTGGCGAGCAGGAAGACGCTGATCAAAAGGCCGGTGGAATACAAAGCGCCCCGCAGCAGGCGATCCTTGTAATAGCGACGGATGAAGCCGTCGAGTTTCCCGATCAGGTGGTTGTAGTCGCTCTGGATCATCCTGCGCCGATAACGCGGCCGCGAAAGCCGTGTTGCGGAGCAAAGCTAGTGCGGTGGCCGGGCGACTCGGGACGCGGGCAGGTCAACGGATAACCACGCGCCGCGTCATGAACGTACTGTCGTCGGACATGCGCACGGTGTACGCCCCCGGAGCAATGCTCAACACGATGACCTCCCGCAGTCGGCCCTGAGCCACATCGGCGCGTTGGGCATGCACGGTCTTGCCGGCCAGGTCGAGCACCTCAATCGATGCTTGCAAAGAGGTCAGTCCTTCGGCCACCACGTTCAGCAGGCCATCGCAGGGCACCGGGAACACCTCCATGCGCGCATCCACCGAATCGGCATCCGTAAGGCCCGTGGTGTCCCACAGGAAGGTGAGGGTGATGATGCAGCCATTCCCGGCATCCACGGTAACAGAGTAGAGCCCATCGCCCTGCAGGAAGATGAATGGCGAGTTGCCGCTGATGGGCGCGCCGTCATGGCTCCAAGCATAGCTCGCGTAGCCGCTTGGCACGAAGAGCACATTGCCATTATGCGCGATGTTGAACACGGGGCAGACCACGATGGCGTTGCTCGTATCGGAGCAGCCGAATCCGTTGGTGCCCACCACCTGCCAGATACCTGGTCCGCTGGGCACGAGGCATGGGCCGTTCTCATCGGGCACCGGTTGGCCATCGAGCAGCCAGATGTACGAAGCGAGCGTGGCATCCTCGGCACAGAGCTCCGATGTGGTCCCATTTTGCACCAGCACCACATCGGGAAGCGGGTTCACCACCACCCACGCCGTGTCATTGTACACCTGTTGCGGCTCCAAGGCGATGCCGAGGCTGCCGGTGGTGCCGCCGGCCACGTTGATGAAATAGGTGCCGGCGCCGGTGAGAGTGATGTTGTACGTGCCCAAAAGGTCATCGCCGCTCACCACGTCTTCGTCATAAAAGGAGATTGAGTACGGCGGATTGTCGAGCAGCAGGCCCAGGTCGGTCCAGTTGCCGGTGCTCACATCGGTGATGGCGCTCGAGGTGTAAGCGCCGCCGCCGGCATCGGTGAGCACGAAGTAGGGGTCTGGACTGCCTGTGCAGCCGACGATGGGAAGATCGGGCTCTTCGACGTCGCCGCACCAGTTCCCGTTCACGCCAGTGAGCGAGACCGACTGCAGCACATGCTCGCTGATCGTGGTCTGCAAGGTGATCTGATAGGAGCCCGCCGGAGCGAAAGTCTGCGCGGGTGGCTGCGCGAGCGCGCTGGTGGAGCCATTGCCGAAGTCCCACGCGTAACTCGTAGGGGAGGGGCTTCCATCAACTAATGCCTGAAAGCTGGCGGTGACCGATCCGCAGCCCGAAGTGGGCGCGTATGTGAAGCTCGCGTTGCCGCCGCTGCCAGGGAGCACGGTGAGCGATACGGGGAAATCGGTGGGCACGTCAAGGGTGATGCCGCTCGCGGTAACCGACGCGACCACGCTGATAGTGATGGGGAATGCGCCTTCGCCGAAAGGAGTTCCGCACACGCGCGCGCACCCGAACTCGTTATCCTGCGGGTAGTACACGCCAGAGGGCGAATTGGGCGTGAAGTCCAGGCCGAAGGGCAAGCCGCTCACGCCGGTGATGGTGAGCTGCAGCAGCGTCACCTCGAAGCCAGAGCCGGGGTCGGTGAAATTGGCGGGCATCCAGAACGTGAAGTCCTGCTCGTAGTACTGGCCCACGGTGGCATCGGGAGCGGTTTGCGGGCAGAGCGTAGGGAAAGCCGGGCTCACCGTGCAGTTCAGGTCGGGATTGCAGCCGGGACATTGCGCCTTTGCCATGAGCAGCGCGGCCGTGAAGAGAATGGTAATGGCCGGGCGAAACAGCGTGGTGACGTGCATGGGCGGGCTATTGGGTAGGCAATGTAGAGGAATGACCGATACGCCCGAAAGCGGTGCTAAGCAGATAACGCAATCGCCGCCAGGACCATCCGCCAGAAAGCCGCGCATGCAATCGCGCCAAGCGCCGATCGCGATCGGCCAACACGCAGAAGAGGTGCTCCTCTTCGGCACGCAGCCGCTGCTCGAAGACATCGGGGGTGAAGACGCGCGCGCCCCTATTGAAGAGCCGCAGCCTCGAGAGCCACGCATTCACGGCGCGCACCTCATCGGCGTTCGCGGGCGGTGAATCGCGCCGCAGCAGCACCAAGTGAGCGCGCAGGTCCTCGGCGGAGCACGCGATGCCGAAATGAGCGAGCGCGGCCGAAACGATGCGCTCTGTGTCGGCCCGACGATCACGGCCATGGCGGAAGTTGTTGGGACCGACGCGATAGCCGGTGAGCGGCTCTGGCAGATTAGCCACGCGCGCCACCGCGCTGAGCCGCAACAGGAAGAGATAGTCCATGCCCGGACCGCGCCAATCCTCCGGGCAGCGCAGGCCATGATCAAGGGGCAGCCGCCTACGCAGCATGCAGGAGCCGTAGAGCAGCGGATCCTCGAAGAGCAGCAGCCCCCGCGCCTCTTCGTCCGTGGCGGGCCAATGGGCGACATGGTCGCGGTTGCCGATCACTTGCGCGGCAGAGCCGCATGCGCCCACTTCCGCATGCGCGTCGAGGAAAGCCACCTGCTTCGCCAGGCGATCGCTTCGCATGAGGTCGTCTGCATCCAGGATGGCGATGTACTCTCCGGTTGCCGCATCGAAGCCGCGATTGGCGGCGTGCGCGCGGCCTTGATTGCCGGCGCCAGGCAGCAAACGGATCCGCGCATCATCAATGCCGCGGACCCCGGCCGGCCCGTCGTCCGTGCTTCCATCATCAACCACCAGCAACTCGAAATCAGTGAAGCTGCTCGCCAGTACGCTATGTATGGCTTCTTCCACGAACAGCCCCTTGTTGTACAAGGTCATGATGACCGATACGCGCGGGGAAGCCATGTGTCGGTCCGCTCAGGAGGAGCAATGTTCAGCGTCGAACAAGCATCACCTGTCGCTGCGCATGATTGGCGCCGCACGACACGCGCACCCAATAAGCGCCCGCGCTCAGCGTGCTCACATCGAGTGCATGTCTTGTTGCGCTGTTTCCAGTCTTGATCGCTTCGGCGAGCACAACCCTGCCGCTGGGGTCGAGCAACTGGAACGCGACACGATCGCACGGTGCGGAATCCACATCGACCCATAACAGGTCCGAAGCCGGATTGGGTACAACCGATAAGCCGAGGCCGCCGCCGTGCTCTTCGATCCCCACTCCGGTAACCAGCAGCTCTGCGCCGCTGCTGCAACCTTCGGCGCTGCTGGCGGTCAAGCCCCAGAGGCCATTGACGGCCGGCACGCAGGGCCCGGTCTCGCTCACGGCGCTGCCATTCAGCGTCCAGGAATACACCGCCAGCGTTTGATCGGTGGCGCAGAGCGTACCAGCGTCAGTGTCCAGGTTCAACGCGAACGAAGGCGTGTCGAACACCACGACCGTATCGGTGTAGGTGGTGGTGAGCACGGTTTGCAGATCCACTTGCCGGGAACCCGCCGTGCCGCTCTGGCTGAACGAGGCGCTTCCGGTCGCGGTTGTGATGGTGAAGGTGCCCAGGAGATCGTCGTCGCTCAAGTCGTCCTTGTCATAAATGCGCAAGGTGAACGGCGGGAAGCCCAGCGGAATGGCGAGGCTGTTCCATGTCGTGCTCTGCACGTTGCTCGTCACCGAGGAGCGCCAGAGCGCAAGGCGGGAATCCATCACCGTGAAATAAAGATCAGGCTGGCCCACGCAACCCACGATTGGGAGATTGGGCTCATCCAGATCGCCGCACCAGGAATTGGAAACGCCCGTGATGGTGAGTTGCGTGAGCATCGGCACCGAGAATACGCGCTCAAGCGTCACGGAGTACGCGCCGCCTTCGGCATAAGTCTGATCCGGAGGCGCGGCTCCGCTGTACGAATTGCCGTTTCCGAATGTCCAGTTGAATACAGCAGTCATGCCGGGCGCGCCTTCTGCCTCGCTGAACGAGACCGTCAATGGCGCGCATGCTGAATCCGGTGAGGCTACGAAATCCGGAACCGTGTCCGCCGAGATGGGCAGCGCTTGAATGGGAATGCCGAGGCTCTGGTTCTGGGTGGTGTTGATGCCCCCTATGGTGCCTTGTGCCACCGCCGTTAATCGGATCGTGTCGTTGCCGGCCTGCATGGGGATGCCGCACACGCGCACGCAGCCGAAGGGGTCGGCCTGCGGGTAATAGGTCAGTGTGGGGCTGTTGGCCTCGTAAGTGAGGCCCAACGGAACGTTCTCCATGCTCACCAGGGTGACCTCTTGCAGGACCACGTTGAGTTGGGTGGTGGGTTCGGCGAAGGAGGGAGGAAGCCAGAACGTCACGTCCAATGCATAGGGCACGCCCACGGTGCCCACGGGGGTGATCGGGGGGCATACCGCCGGATACGGGGGGTCCACGGTGCAGGTATCGCCCGCCGCACAAGGGCCGCATTGGGCCATGAGGCGGGGCCCGGCCAGAAGGAACAGCAGGAGGGGGAGGTGCCGTTTCATAGGGCCAAGGTAGCCGCCAACCCGTAGCGGGATTCGGTGGACGGAATCCTTCGCGCCAGACTGCTCACTACTTTCGCGGTCCCATGAGCATGGCAACCAAGGCAAAAGAGGAGACCATCGACCTGCACGCGCTCCCGCTGATCGATGAGCCTGATTCGCGGCAATTCGTGCTTCGCGTGGGCGAGCATCGCGCGCGCATGGAGTACGACCGCGACGGCGACCGCATCTTCCTGGGCACATTGGACGTGCCGCGGCCGGTGGTGAATCTGGGCGTGGGCGACGTGGTGCTGGAGAAGACCCTGATCTGGGTGGAGGAGAACCGGCTGAAGCTCATCCCCACCGCGCCGGCCATCAAGGCCTATCTGCGCAAGCATACCGCGTGGCAGCGGCTCTTGCTCAAGGGCGTGCAGGTGTGACCCAGGGGCGGTCCGTAACTGGCGTTTCTATACTTGCCATCGCTGCGGCCCTATCGTTGCGGCGCATAACCATGAGGAGACTTTCCGCTTTCGCCGCGACCGCGATGTTGGCCGCAGGTGCTGCCGCCCAATGCACGCCAGTGGATTGCATGAGCCAGCTGCCGGCATGGGGCGGGCTCTGCGCGGCCACCTTCGTTGATGGCACTGTGGGTGCTCCTTACGCCGATGCCATCTCGTTCCACGTCACCAACGCATGCACCGAGGCCACGCTCTTCGACCCAGACCTGGTCGGCGTTTCCATTCGCATCACGCAAGTGAACAGCATCACCTTCGAGCAGATGCCCGCAGGCCTTTCTGGCACGCCGGATCAGGCCATGTACACGCCGCCCGCGAATGGCTGCGGCACGCTCACCGGCACGCCTTCCGAGGCCGGCGTTTTCGACGTCACCGTGAACATGGTGGTGAATGTGAATGCATGGCCCTTCTCGCTTACCTGCGGAGGCTTCGGACCGGTGCCGCAGAACGACAACCCCGTGGGCTTCGCCGTGCAGCTCACCGTGCGGCCCGACCCCTCCTTCAGCGTCCCCTCCGCGCCGATGTGCAACACGGACGCGCCGTTCCAATTGGTGGCCACCGGCACTGGCGGCGGCACCTTCAGCGGCCCGGGCGTGAGCGGCTCCACCTTCGACCCCGCCAGCGCGGGCATCGGAACGCACACGGTGACATACGTGGTGAGCGCGCAGGAAGGCGCTGCTGTGGCCGCGGCTACGGACAGCCTCAGCTTGGAGATCGCCGTGGAGGACTGCACCGGCGGCTGCGACGCTGATGCGGGCACCACCAATGGACCGGGCGCCGTGATTTGTTTGGTGGGCGGAGAGGCCTTGCTCATCACCGCCCCGAACGGAGATGCAGCCGTGCCCGTCGGCTATATCCAGACCTATGTGCTCACCACGGGCGCTGGCCTCGTGATCATCGACGGCAGCGTCATCCCGGAATTCACCGTGACGGCGATTGGCGAATACCACATCCACAGCCTCGTCATCGACCCGAACACCTTCCTGCTCACCATTGACCCGGGTGTTACCACCGCCTTCGACGTGCTCGACTACTTTACGTCGGAAGGTGTGTGCGGTGACCTGGATCCCGTGGGCGCGGATTTCCTTGTTGATCTCTGCGACGGTCTTCTCGATGCCGGCGGCGTAGGCTTCAGCGTGCATCCGAATCCCAGCGCGGGCGGCTTCTTCATGGTGCCGGGTTCCGATGGCCAAGCGATAATTGAGTTGATCGACGTGAGCGGGCGCGTGGCGCTTCAGCAGCGGATCGTCGGCGTGAAGGGCACGGCTTCCTGGGTGGAGACCGATGTCGCGCCCGGCAGCTACATCCTGCGTTTCAGCCGGGGCCACGAGAGGCGAGAGCAACGTTTGGTGATCCGCCCGTAGCGGCGGGCGCGGCTACTTTCGCCGCTCCTTCCGCAACGAGCATGTCCGTCCGCGTCCGCTTCGCACCCAGCCCTACAGGCCCCTTGCACATGGGGGGCGTGCGCACCGCCCTCTACAATTACCTCTTCGCCAGGCACCATGGCGGCGAATTCCTGCTGCGCATCGAGGACACCGATCAGGCGCGTTACGTGCCCGGGGCAGAGGACTACATCCGTCGCAGCCTCGAATGGTGCGGCCTGGTGCCGGTGGAGAGCCCATGGGCCGGCGGACCGCACGGCCCGTACCGCCAGAGCGAGCGCAAGCCGCTCTACAAGCAGTACGCGGACGAACTCATCGCGGCGGACAAAGCCTACTACGCCTTCGATACCGCTGAGGAACTCGAGGCCATGCGCGAACGACTGAAGGCCGCTGGCGTGGCGGCGCCAGCCTACAACGCCGTGACGCGCGAGCACATGAAGAACTCGCTCACCCTGAGCGGCGATGAAGTGCAGGAGCGGTTGTCGCGCGGTGAGGAGCACGTGGTGCGCCTGAAAGTCCCGCGCCACCAAGAGGTGCGCTTCGAGGACCTCATCCGCGGCGTGGTAGTGGTGCACAGCAGCAACATCGACGACAAGGTGCTCTTCAAGAGTGATGGCATGCCCACCTACCACCTGGCCAACATCGTCGATGATCATCTGATGCGCATCACGCACGTGATCCGCGGCGAGGAGTGGCTGCCCAGCGCCCCCCTGCATGTGCTCATCTACGAGGCCTTCGGCTGGGAGCGCCCCGCTTTCGCGCACCTGCCCCTGATCCTGAAGCCAGATGGCAACGGAAAGCTGAGCAAGCGCGATGGCGACCGCCTCGGCTTCCCGGTGTTCCCGCTCGATTGGACCGACCCGACCAGCGGTGAGAAGAGCAGCGGCTACCGTGAGCGCGGCTATTATCCGGAGGCCTTCATCAACATGCTGGCGCTGCTGGGCTGGAATCCCGGCGGCGACGTGGAGCTGATGAGCATCGACGAGATGATCCGTCACTTCGACCTCGGCCGTGTGCATAAGGGCGGCGCGCGCTTCGACCCCGACAAGACCAAGTGGTTCAACCAGCAATACCTGCGCATGCGCCCCGATGCGGAGCTGGGCGCCCGATTGCAGGCGTTGCTGAAGGGGAAAGGCATCGAGGCGCCGTTGGAACGCGCCGTGGCCGCCGCCGCGCTGCTGAAGGAGCGCGCCACCTTCGTGGACGACATGCTCGATGGCGCCTACCTCTTCGCCAGCGGTTCCCCGTTGCAAGGGAACGAGCTGGCCATCGAGGAATTGAAGAAGCGTTGGAAGCCCGAGGCCGCGCCAGCGATCCAGGCCTACATCGAATCGCTCAGCGCGAGCAGCGCCGATGCCCCTGCCGATTTCGAGCGGCTCTTCAACGTCGTGCTGCAAGCGGCCGGGCTGAAAGCGGGCCAGGTGATGCCACTGTATCGTCTATTCGTCGCTGGCCGCATGCAGGGGCCCGGCATGTTCGACGTGAGCGCGCTGATCGGGCGCGAGGAGGTGATGGCCCGCCTGCGCGCGGGCCTTGAGCTCTGTCGCTCATGGGCCTGATCGAAGTGGGCCCCATCCGCGTCTTCGCGCATCATGGCTGCCTGCCCGAAGAAGCGCGCATCGGAGGGCACTACCGCGTAGAGGTCTCCGTTCGCGGCGATTTCAGCGACGCGGAACAGGGTGATGATCTGCACGACACCATCGATTACGGCAAGGTGACCGCCATTGTGCATGAGCAGATGGCCGTACGCGGCAACCTCATCGAGCATGTGGCCGCGCGGATCCTGGATGCGATGAAGCACGAATGGCCGGGGCGGGGCCATTGGCGCGTGCGCGTGTTGAAGGAGCGCCCGCCGGTGGAGGGCGATGCGGAAGCGGCCTGCTACACCGTGGAGGGCTGAGCGGTCCGAGCCACGGCGATCAAGAATCGAATCCGCTGGACGACCGCTGCGGTTTCTGCCCTCCTGCTCGCCGAAGCCGTGGCGGGGGCGGTCACCTATCTTCGCCGCCGCCACAGGGTCACGTGGCCGAGTGGCTAGGCTCAGCTCTGCAAAAGCTGCTACAGCGGTTCGACTCCGCTCGTGACCTCCAAGGGATCCCCGCCTCGGCGGGGATTCCTGTTCCCGGGCATACCTTGGCCCATACCGATCGCCACGGGCCTGCGTTGTGGGCCTGCAACGCCATGGACATGCTCCGAACCGCCGCCACGCTCGCTGCCTTTTGCGCCCTCACCATCCAAGCCCAAGTGCCCATCGGCGCCTGGCGCGAGCACCTGCCCTGGCAGCGCATGGTGGATGTGGCCGAGGGCGATGGCGGGGTGTACGCCGCGACCGCGAACGCCGTGTTCCATTATCATCCGGGCACAGGCGAGATGCGCAAGCTCTCCAAGGTGAACCTGCTGAACGACGTGGACATCCGCGGCCTGGCCTGGTGCCCCGCGCTGGGCATGCTCT
>CAZFBP010000023.1:0-9100 GCA_964517255.1 uncultured Chryseobacterium sp. | reverse complement strand
CTTGGTGCATTACGGCAATGGGAACCTCGACCTGGTTCAGGGCGACCGCAGCTTCAACATGGGCGACATCAAGCGCAGCGCCATCCTGGGTGACAAGGCCATATACCGGATCCTCGTGGAAGGCACCACCGCTTACCTCGCGTGCGGCTTCGGCATCGTGGTGGTTGACCTTGACCGGCGGGAGGTGAAGGAGACCTGGTTCATCGGCGACAACGGCTCGCAAGTGCGCGTGCGCCAGATCGCCACCTTGGGCGACTCGATTTACGCGGCTACATCCAACGGTCTGCTTGCCGCCGCGCGCAGCGCCCCCAATCTGGCGGCCTTCACCAGTTGGCGCCGCCGCACTGACATGGGCGGGGCCATGGCCAACGGCCCCTTCAACCAGGCGGTGGCCTACATGGGCAAGCTGTTCGCGAATTACGACAAGCCCAACAGCAACAACGACACCCTGCTGATCCTGCGCACGGACAACACCTGGGAGCAGTTCGGGCCGGGCCGGGGCACCTACAACCTGGAGACGCGCGTATCGAACAACGGCCAGAGCCTGCTCTTCGCCCGGGATTACGACATGGTGCAGTTCAACGAGCTGCTCGAAGTGGAGAACTCCACGTACAGCTATGGAGCCGCTGGACAGTACTGCACGCCGGCCCGCATGCTGCAAGCGCTCGATGGCACCGTGTGGATCGCGGACCGCGACCAGGGCCTGATGCGCGTCACGGGCTTCAACCAAGGATCGCGCGTGCAGCCCAATGGACCCAAGACCGCCAATGCGTACCGATTGGGCACGGGCGGAGGCAAGGTCTTCGTGGCCACCGGCTCGGTGTCGGGCAATTGGGGCAACAGCTTCCTCAAGGACGGCGTGCATCACTTCGGCGATGAGCAGTGGCGCACCACTGACCAAGCCAACAGCACTCTCTTCGCGACCGGCGGCAACGAGTTCGGCGGCTCGCTCAACGACCCCGTGTCGGTAGCAGTTGATCCCCTGGACCCTACGCATGCGTACGTGGGCAGCTGGGAGGACGGCATCGTCGAGTTCGTGGACCGCGAGCCGGGGATGATCCACAACCAGACCAACAGCAGCTTGGGCCTGGCCACCAACGATGGCGGTGGCAAGGTGAACGTGGCCGGGATCGACTTCGACGCGCAAGGCGTGCTCTGGGCCTCCAACGCCTACGCCGCAGCACCCATCAGCGCGCGCACGCGCAATGGCCAATGGTACAGCTACAGCCCCGGGAGCATCCTGGGCGGCAATGGCCTGCTGGGCGAGATCATCGCCGCCAGCAATGGGTACAAATGGCTGATCCGCCCGCGTGCCACGGGCCTGCTCGTCTTCAACGACAATGGCACGCTGGCCGAGACAGGCGACGATCAGTACAAGCTCCTGGGCTCATCCGAAGGCTCCGGCGGCCTGCCCTCCATCGATGTGCTCTCCATCGCCGAGGACCTCGACGGCCAGGTCTGGGTGGGCACCAACAAGGGCGTGGCCGTGTTCTACACGCCCAGCGACCTTTTCAGCGCCTCGCCCTCCGATGCGCAGCAGATCCTCATTGAGCAGGACGGCAATGTGCAGATCCTCCTGGAGACGGAGTTCATCAGCGCCATCGCGGTGGACGGCGCCAACCGCAAATGGATCGGCACCCAGACCGGTGGCGTGTTCCTGATCAGCGCTGACGGCCGCGAGCAGATCCAGCACTTCACCGCCGAGAACAGCCCGCTGCTCGGCAACACCATCAACGCCATCGCCATCGATGGCCTCTCGGGCGAGGTCTTCATCGCCACCGACCGCGGCATCATGAGCTACCGGGCCGATGCGGTGGATGCCGAGCTCGAAGCCACCTGCGCCAAGGTGTTCCCCAACCCGGTGCGCGAAGGCTATGCTGGCCCGGTGGCCATAACAGGACTTGCGCGCGACAGCGAGGTGCGCATCACCGATGCCAGCGGCAACCTGGTGCATAAGACCACTTCGCTGGGCGGCCAGGCCATCTGGAACGCGGCGGACATGAGCGGCAACCGCGTGGCCACCGGGGTCTATCTGATCTTCGCCAGCGACCCCGAGGGCAGCTTCAAGTGCAACACCAAGGTGCTGGTGGCGCGCTGACCGCGCGGCGCACATGCTCATCACGGCAGAGGCCATCGCGCTGCGCGCCATCGCCCACGGCGACCGCAGCGCGGTGCTTAAGGCGTGGACTCGCCATGCGGGCGCGCGATCCTACATGGTGCGCGTAGGACCCAAGGCGACACCCGCCGCCCTGCAGCCGCTGGCGCGGATCGAGGTGGTGGCCGATGAGCGCGCCGACCGCGACCTCTTCACGGCGCGCGAGCTGCGTGTGCGCAAGCCCTTCCTGCGCATCCCCTTCGATCCGGTGCGAGGCGCCATCGCGCTCTTCGCGCAGGAGCTGCTGCTGCGCGTGCTGCGCGCCGAGAGCGCCGATGAGGAGCTGCACGCGGCGGCCGAAGCGGCTATTGAATCCATCGATTCCGATGCTGATGTGCGCTTCATCCCGCACCGCATCCTGCTCCGGCTGGCCGTGCCGTTGGGCTTCAGCCCCGAGCCGCCGCAGCCCGGAGAGGACCACTTCGACCTTGAAGAAGGCCGATTCACGAGCACCACCGCCCGGCATGGGCACTTGCTGGCCCCGCCGCTGAGCGTAGCGCTGGCCGACCTATTGAATGGACGGGCGGCCACGCTCCCCACCGCGCAGCGCCGCGAGCTCCTGGACCATCTGCTCCTGTACTACCGCCTGCACCTGGACGGCATGGGAGAGATGCGGTCGCCAGGAGTGCTCCACACGGTGCTGGCCTAGCCGGTACATTCGGCGCCAATCCCACGCCGCATGCGCGCCCACCCTTCGCTCGTACTGGTCCTTGTCCTGGCCGCGCACGCCTGCACCAACGCCCCTTCCCCGATGATCGCCACCGACCAGCTCGCGGCCCCTGTGGCCCAGAAGCGCCCGCATGCCATCACCGCGCATGGCCACACGCGCAACGACGAGTACCACTGGATGCGACTCAGCGAAGAGCAGCGCAACGCCTCCGAGCCGGACTCGCTCACGCGCGCCGTGATCGACCACCTCAACGCTGAGAACGCATACACAGAAGGCGTGCTGGCACCGGTGAAGCAGTTGCGCGAGGACCTCTTCAAAGAGATGAAGGCGCGCATCAAAGAGGAAGACCTGAGCGTGCCCTACCGCGAGAACGGCTACTGGTACCAGCAACGGTACGACACGGGCAAGGAATACCCGATTCACTTGCGCGCCGCGGCGAAGGGCGGTACGTGGCCTGCGGAGAACGATGCCGCATGGAGCGTGATCATCGATGAGAACAGGCTCGCTGAAGGAGCCGCTTACTTCGACCTCGGCGATTTCGAGATCAGCCCCGGCAATGGATTGGCCGCGTACAGCACCGACCGCGTGGGCCGCAGGATCTACGACATCGGCTTCCGCGACCTGGCCACCGGGAACGACCTTCCCGACGTGATCGAGGCCACGGCCGGCGGTTGCGCCTTCGCCGATGACCGCACCGTGTTCTACAGCCGCAAGGACAGTACCCTGCGGAGCTACCGCATTTACCGCCACGTGATCGGCACCGATCCAGCCAACGACGCGCTCGTTTTCGAGGAGAAGGACCCCGCCTTCAGCTGCGACGTGTTCCGCAGCCGCAGCAATCGCTTCGTGATGATCTCGTCGGGGAGCACGCTCAGCGATGAGCACCTCTTTCTGCCCGTGGACGAGCCCATGGGCCAGTTCCGTGCATTCCTGAAGCGTGAAGAGGAGCACGAGCACAGCGTGCAGCATGTGCCCGGAACGAATGGCGCTCCCGGCAAATGGCTCATCGTCACCAATTGGAAGGCGCTCAACTTCCGCCTGATGGAATGCGGTGAGCGCGAGACCGGCGACAAGTCGAAATGGAAAGAGGTGATCGCGCACCGCGCCGACGTGCTGCTGGAGGATGCGGAACCGTTCCGCGACCACATTGTGATCACCGAGCGGCGCGAAGGCCTGACGCATCTGCGCGTGCGGCGGCTCAGCACCAACAGCGAGCACGAGATCACCTTCAACGACCCGGCCTATGTGGCCTACGGCGGCACCAACCCGGAATGGGACACGCACCTGTTCCGCTATGGCTACACTTCGCTCACCACGCCCAGCAGCGTCTATCAGCACGACCTGCTCACGCAGCAGAGCACCCTGCTCAAGCAGCAGGAAGTGATCGGCGCATTCAAGGCGGAGGACTATGCGAGCGAGCGCATCTGGGCGCCGGCCCGCGATGGCGCGCAGGTCCCCGTGAGCATCGTGTACCGCAAGGGAACGCCCATCGACGGCACATCGCCGATGCTGCTCTATGGCTACGGCAGCTACGGCTACAGCATCGACCCCACCTTCAGCAGCGCGCGCCTGAGCCTGCTCGACCGCGGCTTCGTCTTCGCCATCGCGCACATCCGCGGCGGCGAGGAGATGGGGCGCGAGTGGTACGAGAACGGCAAGATGGAGCACAAGCTGAACACCTTCACCGACTTCATCGACTGCGCCGATTACCTGGTGGCGAAGAAGTACGCCGACCCCGAGCGTGTGTTCTGCCACGGCGGAAGCGCGGGCGGCCTGCTCGTGGGCGCGGTGGTGAACATGCGCCCCGACCGCTGGAAGGCCGTATGCGCCGAGGTGCCTTTCGTTGACGTGGTGACCACCATGCTCGACGAGAGCATCCCGCTCACCACCGGTGAGTTCGATGAGTGGGGCGACCCCAAGGAGAAGGCCGCCTACGACCGCATGCTGTCCTATTCGCCCTACGACAACATCACCGACGCGCGATACCCGGCCATGCTCGTCACCACCGGGTTCCACGATAGCCAGGTGCAGTACTGGGAACCGGCCAAGTGGGTGCAGCGGTTGCGGGAGCACCAGAAGGCCAACGAGCCCGTCCTGTTGCACACCAACATGGAGGCGGGCCATGGCGGCGCCTCGGGGCGTTTCGAGCGCCTCAAGGAAGTCGCGCTCGTGTACGCCTTCTTCTTGAGGCAGGCGGGGCTCGCCGGCTAACGTGGCTGGGCGCCGAAATCAGTCGCGCGTTGGCGCACGAAGAGGCGCGTGAGGTCCCAACCGAAGTAGCGGAGTGCGCCCAGCAGCACCATGGCGGCCGTGGCATCATCCACATTGCCCAGCAGCGGGATGTTGTCGGGCAGCAGCTCGAACACGCCGAGCGTGGGGTTGAGCAGGTAGATGAATGACAAGGCGCCCAGCAGGGCGACGAGCAGGCTCTTCATGGCGAATGAGGCTTGTGGCACCAACGATGGGCGCGGCAGCAAAAGTATCGCGGGTACCTTCGGCCTCCGATGAGAAACCCGCTGCTCCCCACGCTGCTGCTGCTGCCCGCCATCTGCCCTGCGCAACTGCTCTCCGATGCCGACGCGCTGCATCAGATGCGCAACGACGTGCGCTACCTCGCCAGCGACCTGCTGGAAGGACGAGAGGCCGGCACTCCGGGCGAAAAGCTCGCCGTGGATTACATCGCAGCCAAATTCGGCAATGTCGGCCTGATGCCTTATGGGGATGGCGCCACCTATCTGCAAGCCTTCACCTTCCAGGCTGAGCCGCAGCGCGGCGCCAATTGCACCCTGCAGCTGGGCCGCAAGAAGCCGAAGCTCGATGAGCAATGGCTGCCCTTGGGCTTCTCGGCGAGCGGCCTCGCACGCGGGAAACTGCTCAAGCTCGGTTACGGCATCGTGGCCCCGGAGCTGCACTACGCCGACTACCCGGACACGCTGAAGCTGAAGGACCGCGTGGTGGCCCTGAGCGTGAGCTCGCCCGACGGCATCCATCCGCACAGCAAGTTCCTGGCGCACCAGGATCTGATGGCGCGCGCGCAGCGCGCGGCCGACCAAGGCGCAGCAGCCGTGCTCTTCTACAACGACGACCCCGCCGCGCCCTCGCCCGAAGGGAGGCTCAGCGCCAAGGTGAAGCCCATCGGCATACCCGTGATCTTCCTCAAGGGCGACCTCTACGAAGAGCTCGTGATCGACAACAACCCCTGCGTGATCAACGTGGAGGTCGTGCGAGAGGAACGGACCGCGTGCAACGTGGTGGGCATGATCGACAATGGCGCGCCCAACGTGGTGGTGATCGGCGCGCATCTGGACCACCTGGGCTGGGGCGACGAAGGCTCATTGCACCGGGGCGAGAAGGCGATCCACAACGGTGCCGATGACAATGCGAGCGGCATCGCCGCCATGCTGCAGCTCGCGCGCGACCTCGCCGAGTACGACCATGCGCGCGCCAACGACTACCTCTTCATCGCCTTCAGCGGCGAGGAGAAGGGCCTCTACGGATCGAACTACTGGACGAAGAACCCGACTGTGCCCATCGAAGAGCTCAACTACATGATCAACCTCGACATGGTGGGCCGGCTCGACAGCGCGGGCTCTATCGGCATCAATGGCGTGGGCACTTCGCCTGCGTGGGAGGAAGTGAACCGCATCCTCGTGGGCGACCTGAAAGCGAAGACCACCACGAGCGGCATCGGCCCCAGCGACCATACCAGCTTCTACCTGCAAGGCGTGCCAGCCATCCACTTCTTCACCGGCACCCACGCCGACTACCACAAGCCTACTGACGACGAGGAGAAGGTGAACTACGATGGCATGCTGCGCGTCGCTCGCTTCATCGAATCGCTCATCGCCACCTTGAACGACGACGGCAAGCTGGCCTTCACCAAGACGGAGGAGGTGAGCACGGAGAACGCGCCTCGCTTCAAGGTCACGCTCGGCGTGGTGCCCGATTACCTCTACGACGGCAAGGGCATGCGCATCGATGGGCTCACCGAAGGCAAGCCCGCCGCGAATGCCGGATTGAAAGTGGGCGACGTGGTGGTGAAGCTCGGTGCCATCGAAGTGACCGACATGATGGCGTACATGAAAGCGTTGGCGCAGTTCAACAAGGGCGACACAGCCGCGGTGAAGGTGCTGCGCGGCGGCAAGGAGGTGGAGGCGCAGGTCGTTTTCTGAAGCGGCGATCGGGATGGGATCATGCACCACGGTTGTCCAACGCAGCCGTAGCGTCAACCCGCTGGGTTGACCCTGCGGATGCAACACAACACTGATATTCGCCGCGATGAACGACCACCAGAGAATCGCAGTGATAGGCGCCGGCAGCTGGGGCACAGCCTTGGTGAAACTGCTGAGCAGCAACGCCAACCGCGTTGGCTGGTGGGTGCGCCGCTCCGATACCATCGCGCACATCGCCAAATTCGGCCATAACCCGGACTACATCAGCGCCGCGCAATTCGATGTGCAGCGCTTGGCCATGAGCGACGACATCCGCGCCGTGGTGCGCGATGCGGACGTGCTCGTTATCGCCGTGCCCAGCGCCTTCCTCAAGGCCACCATGGACCAATTGGAAGCGAGTGAACTGATGGGCAAGACACTGTTCAGCGCGGTGAAGGGCATCGTGCCCGAGACCAACCAGATCGTGGGTGAGTACCTCTTCCAGCACTGGGGCGTGGCCGAGAAGGACTTCGGGGTGATCTGCGGGCCATGCCACGCCGAAGAAGTGGCCATGGAGCGCCTCAGCTACCTCACCATCGCCTGTCAGGACGCAGCGATGGCGAAGGACATGGGAGATGCGCTCAACGGCCGCTTCATGAAGACCACCCTCAGCGACGACATCTACGGCACTGAGTACGCCGCCATCCTGAAGAACGTGATCGCGGTGTGCGCGGGCATCAGCGTGGGCCTGGGCTACGGCGACAATTTCCGCGCGGTGCTCGTGAGCCGCGCCATCCAGGAGATCGAGCGCTTCGTAGCGGCGGCGCACCCCATCGCGCGCGACATCAACGAGCCCGCCTATCTCGGCGATCTACTGGTGACGGCCTACAGCACATTCAGCCGTAACCGCGAGTTCGGCAACATGGTGGGCAAGGGCTACAGCGTGCGCGCCGCGCAGCTCGAGATGAACATGGTGGCCGAGGGCTACTACGCGGTGAAGTGCGTGCATGCCATCAACGAGAAGCTGAAGGTGGATATGCCCATCACCGAGGCCACCTACCGCATGCTCTACGAGAAGATGGCGCCCATGATGGAGATGCGATTGCTGAGCGAGAGGCTGGCGTGAGCGACCGGTGTAAGGAATCAGGATCGGCGATGACTACCAGTTCGAATCCTGAACTCCGTGCGCCTCGGCCTCTTCGTCGTCCTCCTTGCAATCACCGTCACGCTCCCCGCGCAGGACCTGCTCCCGCGCTTCAACGCCGATAAGGATGGCCTTTGGCTCGAGGGCCACGACCCAGTGGCCTACTTCAATCTTCACCATGCGGTGAAGGGAAGCAGGGAGTACAGCGCAATGCACCAAGGCGCCACCTTCCGCTTCGTCAGCGCCGCGCACCGCGACCTCTTCATCAAGGAGCCGCAGCGTTTCCTGCCTCAGTACGGCGGCTGGTGCGCCTACGCCATGGGCGACTCCGGCAAGAAGGTGGAGGTGGACCCAGCCACCTTCAGGATCAAGGATGGCAAGCTCTTCCTCTTCTACAACGCGTACTTCAACAACACGCTCACCAGGTGGAACAAGGACGAGCGGAGGCTCTTGCCGGCGGCCGATGGCAACTGGGCCAAGCAGAAGCACAAATCTTGAAAACACGATAGCAACATGCGTTTCCTCAAAAGGCTGCCCGACCTCGTGGCGGCGATCATCCTCCTGCAGACCCTCTGGTTCAAGTTCAGCGCCGCGCCGGAATCGGTGTACATCTTCGAGACGCTGGGAGCCGAGCCATCGGGGCGCATCGGCAGCGGCGTGGCAGAAGCGCTCGCAGCGGCGCTGCTGCTCCTTCGGCCCACGGCATGGCTCGGCGCCGGCCTCGCATTGGGCATCATGGCGGGCGCCATCGGCAGCCACCTTGCCGTGCTCGGCATCGAGATCATGGGCGATGGAGGCCTGCTCTTCGCCCTTGCGGTCATCGTGGCGCTGTGCTCTGCGTGCGTATTGCTGCGCGATCGCGGTCGTGCTTCGTCTTTCATCCGTGATCTTCGGGGACGCGATTCCGAGTAAGCCCATGCAACGGACAATCGAATACAATACCGGCATCCTGCACCGTATCGATGAACTGCTCTGCCAGC
>CAZFBP010000022.1:0-20212 GCA_964517255.1 uncultured Chryseobacterium sp. | reverse complement strand
ATGTTGCCGATGAAGTCGTTCTTCATCTCGCTGAGGCGCTTCTGCCGCATGATCACCCACACGCTGTACGCGAAGAAGAAGAAGACGATGAGCGTGACCACCACGGGGAAGATCCAGGTCCACACCACGTCCTCGCTATCGTCCCAGAGCGTGCTCTGGCGAGTGGGGAAGTAAACGCCGAAGTAGTGCCCGTCCTTGTCGAGCTTGGGCAGCTCGCTGTGGGGCATGGTGTCTCGTGCGAGGGTGTCCTGCGTGACGTAATTGCCATAGACGATGCTGTCGGTGAAGCAGTCGTACACCCCGTACTCGAAGTCGTCCTGGATGTGGCGTCGGCTGAACTCCTTGCGCAGTAGGGCCTCGAGCAGGTAAGGGTGCAGCGTGTCGTTGATGGTGACGGTGAAGTAGTTGGGCCGCACCTGCTTCACGGCATCGAAGAGGTCGGTGCTGTCCTTGTTGATGGTGAGGATCTTCTCCGTGACGTCGGACAGCGCCATCACCACGCGGTCGTTGAACTGCTTCTCCAGGTGCGCCGCCTGCTCCTTGTTCAGCGCGACGCGCTCGCGGTTGTAGCGCGACGATTGCCGCAGCCAGAGCAGCTGGATGACGACCACGCCCACCACGCTCAAGGTGGCCAGGAGCATCAACGTGCCGATGGCGCGGCGTCCCATGAGCGCAATGTTACGCGGCGCCCTCATGAGGGCCGCTCGCGCTTAACAAGGGTTCGCAGGTCGGCCTATCATTGCCGAGTGACACAGCGCGCGTACCTGCTCACACTCGCCGGCCTGGCCCTCGCTGCCGCGGCGGGCAGCCGCCTGGACGTCATGGAGGTGGATGCCGCGCAGTACGCCGCCATGGCGCGCGACATGCTGGTGCAGGATGATTGGCGCAAGCTGTATCACAGCGGCCTCGATTACCTGGACAAGCCGCCGCTGCTCTTCTGGCTCAGCGCGCTCTCCTTCAAGCTCTGCGGCGTGGCCAATTGGAGCTACAAGCTGCCCAGCATCCTCTTCGCCTTCCTGGGCGTGATGGCCACGGAACGATTCACGCGCCTGCACCACGATGCCATCACCGCGCGCCGCGCCGGCCTGATGCTCGGTGGCAGTGCGGCCTTCCTGCTCATGACCAACGATGTGCGCTGCGATGCCATGCTCATGGGCGGGGTGATCACGGCGATCTGGGCGGGCACGACCTTCGTGGAGCAGCGCCGATGGTGGCAGGTGATCCTGTTCGCTGGCGCGGTGGCTGCGGGCTTGCTGGCCAAGGGGCCGATGGGGCTGATGGCGCCGGCCTTGGCCGTCGGCGGACACATCGTGCTGGCGCGTCGCTGGGCCGCGCTGCGCGATGCGCGCTGGTTGCTGGTGCCGGTTCTGGTTGGAGTCGCGATCTGGCCCATGTGCGTCGGACTGTATGAGCAGCACGGCACGCATGGCCTGCGCTTCTTCTTCTGGGAGCAGAGCTTCGGGCGCATCACCGGCGAGAACCGCTGGAAGGATGATTCGTCGGTGCTCTTCTTCACGCACGAGCTCCTCTGGCAGCTGCTGCCCTGGACGCTCTTCGTGCTCGCGGGCCTGTGGTCGTCGGTGCGCGCGCTCATGCGGCGCGAACGCTTGCCCGAGTACGCGAGCGTGACCGGCGCGGTGCTCGTCTTCGTGGCGCTCTCGCTCTCGCGTTTCAAGTTGCCGCACTACCTCTATGTGGCGCTGCCGCTCTTCGCGGTGATGGCGGCACGGGCATGGCCAGCGGTGCGGCTGCGGTGGATGCGCGTGCTCCATGTCGTGCTGGCCGTCTTGCTCGTCGCGGTGCTGATGGCGCTGCTGTGCTGGTGCTTCCCGCACTCCTTCTGGCCGCTGGTGGCGCTGGCCCTGGGCTTGATCGGTTGGCTCGGCTGGCGCTCGTGGCGAAGGCACGGAGCCGATGCGCTCTTCACCGGCACTCTGGCGCTGTGGATCGTCATCGGCGTCGCATTGAATGGCCTGCTCTACCCGCAAGTGCTGCGCTACCAGGCGAATGCGCAGGCCGGCCGCTGGGCGGCGGAGCACGGTGTCGCGCGCGAGCGCTTCTTTGGCATCGATGCCGGCGGTAACGCGCTCAACTTCTACACGGGCTACCCCGTGCGCTGGCTTCATGGCGTTGAGGAAGCGCTGCCGCTCATCGCACCGGGCCATGTGCTCTATGCCGATGAGGACCGCTACCACGAGATCATCGCACGCGCGCCCAAGCCGATCGAGGTGATCCGCTTCGACGATTACCGCGTGCAGCTGCTCTCGCTCGATTTCATCCTGCCGGCCTCGCGCGCGAGCACCTTGCGTGCCCACTACCTGATCGTGTACTGAGCGGTGCCGGCAAGCTCTTGCAGTTCCATGACGGAACCGCCTCGAATACCATGATCAGGTCATTGCGTATCGCCGTAGGTCGCATGTTCATTTGCGCCCCGAACGAAAATAAGACCTCATGCGACTCTCGGCTTTCTCCGCTGCGATCCTCATCGCCTCCATCACGAACGCTCAGGTCACCGTGACCACGGCACCCGCCAACGCCCAGCAGACGTATTACAGCCTCGCGAATGGCGCGGTCGCAAGCCATGCAGTGGCCGATTGGGACCTCGCCTTCGAGCTCACGGGCATCACGGGCAGCATCCTGCTCAACACTGCCAAGGGCCACAAGCTCTACAAGGCGCCGTACGCGCTGGCGCAGTGGAGCGGCATCGATACGACAGGCCTCGCGGCAGGCTGGCCGCAACAGCACAACAGCGAGACGAATTGGAGCAGCGGCGCCTTCAACCAGGGCCTCACCGCCAATCCCTTCGATCTCGGCTGGGGCATCTACAATTTCACTACGCACAACATCGTCGGCGATAGCTGCTTCGTGCTGAAGTTGAACACGGGCGAGTGGAAGAAGCTACGCATCGATGCGTTCACAGCGGCAACCAACGCCTTCTCCTTCACGTGGTCCAACCTCGATGGCAGCGATGAGCAGAGCGGCAGCCTCGTTCGCTCGGTTTTCCCCGGGAAGAACTTCGGCTACTACAACCTGGCCACCAACGCCGCGGCGGATCTGGAGCCCGCAGCAGCCTCATGGGACCTGCTGTTCACCAAGTACATCGGCTACGTCACGCAGCCGTTCCCTTCCATGTATCCCGTGGCGGGCGTGCTGCAGAACAAAGAAGTGGAGACCATCCAGATCGACGGTGTGCCCACTGCGGACGCCACCTATTGGGGCGGCACCTTCAGCGCCGACATCAACATCATCGGCTACGATTGGAAGAACTTCAACCAAGGCACCTTCACGTGGGAGTACGCGCAGGACCGCACCTACTTCGTGAAGGACCGCGACAACGACATCTACAAGCTCGTGTTCACCGCATACGGCGGAAGCGCCAACGGCGACATGACCTTCAACCAGGAGCTGGTGGGCCAGGCCAGTGTGGATGAATCGGGCAACAGTAGCGCGCTCGTGATCGCCCCGAATCCGGTAACAAGCACCGCCACATTGATCATCGCCGCTGACGCGCAGGCCGCGCAGCTCACCATCATCGACCTGAACGGTTGCATCGTGAAGGAGCAGCAGCTCGCCGGTTTGCGCGGATTGGTGCAGCGCCCCATCGATGTGGGCGCTTTGACCGCGGGCCTCTACATCGTGCGTGTGCAGGGTGACGGCATCGATGCTACGGTGCGCTTGGTGAAGGAGTAAGGGAAGTTGAGGGTTGGACCAAATGCACGGGCCGCAGTCACAGGTTGAGGGTCGGAGCCTGCTTTCTCGAGCAAGCTCCAACCCTCAACCGCCTCAACCCCAACTTCAGCCTCTGGCGTTTACCACGATCGCGGTATTGCCCGCGCACGGGCCGGGCAGCTGATTTGCAGCCTCATCGATTGAACATGATACAGCGAACAGCAAGAAAGGCGGGCATCCTGCTCGCGTTACTCGGGGCGATGCAATCCGCAAGAGCGCAGGAGGCGGATTCAGTGCGCGTGGTGCCGCTGCAGCCCATGGAGGTTTTCGGGCTGCAGAGCAGTGGCCCTGCGGGGCGCCTTTCGGAGCTGCACGGAACGGACATCATGTGCGGCAAGAAGAATGAGGTGCTGCGCCTGAATGGCGTGCAAGCCGATCTCTCCACGAACCTCGCGAGGCAGGCTTTCGCCAAGGCGCCCGGGATCACGGTATGGGAGAGCGACGGCTCGGGCATCCAGACCTCCATCGCTGCGCGCGGCCTCAGCCCCAACCGCTCGTGGGAGTTCAATGTGCGCCAGAACGGCTACGACATCGCTGCGGACATCTTCGGTTACCCGGAGACCTACTACGCGCCGCCGCTCGAGGCCGTGGAGCGCATCGAGGTGGTGCGCGGTGCCGCTTCATTGCAGTACGGCCCGCAGTTCGGCGGCTTGGTGGATTACCGGTTGAAGCGCGGCACCTTATCAACGCCGGTGGAGCTGGAGCTTCGCCAGACCTTCGGTTCCTACGGTCTCGTCAACAGCTATGGCGCCGTGAAGGGCGGCGGAAAACGGCTCGGCTACTTCGTGTTCGCGCAGCGGCGCAGCGCAGATGGCTGGCGCGCCAACAGCCGCTACAATTCCACTACGGCCGGTGCGGCTGTGACTTGGGCCGTCACGCCGCGCATGGAGCTCGGATTCGATTACGTGCACAGCGGCTACGTGATCCAGCAGGCTGGCGGCCTCACCGATGCCGGCTTCGGCGCCGATCCGCGCATGAGCCAGCGCGCGCGCAATTGGTTCAGCGCGCCATGGAACGTGGCCGCGCTCACCGCGGACCTGCGCCTTTCGGACCGCACGCGCGCCAGCCTCAAGGTCTTCGGCACATTGGCCGAGCGCAACAGCGTGGGCTTCCTCCGCCCGGTGAATGAGCCCGACACCTTCCGCACGGACCTGGGTGGCTTCGCCCCTCGCCAGGTGGATCGTGACAGCTACGGCAACGTGGGCGCCGAGCTGCGGCTGTTGCACAGGTACCGCATCGGGCCCGTACCCGCGCACATCTCCGGTGGGATCCGCGCATACACCTGTGCCACCCAGCGCAGGCAGCGCGGTGTGGGCACCGCAGGCTCCGATTACGACCTCGCCCTCGATCGCCCCTACGCCAACGAGCTCGAGTTCGCCACGGGCAATGCGGCGTTCTTCCTGGAGACGCTGCTCAAGATCAGCGAGCGCTTCAGCGTGGTGCCCGGCGCGCGCGCGGAGCTCATCCGCTCAACCGTCGGTGGTCGCTCTGTCACCTGGCCCGACGGCGCTGTGCCCCGGGATGCCCGTGAGCGACACAGGCTGCTCTATGGCATGGGAGCCGAGTACAGGGTCACCAGGGCCTCCAGTCTCTACGCCAACTACGCCACGGCGTACCGGCCTGTGCTCTTCTCGGAGCTCACGCCGGCGGCCACCACGGATGTCATCGATCCGGATCTGCGCGATGCCAGCGGCGCGAACGCCGACTTCGGTTACCGCGGTGCGCTCGGTCGCCATCTCACCTTCGATGTGAGCGCTTTCCACCTGAGCTACCGCGACCGCATCGGCACGGTGCTGCGCGATGGAGCGGCCTATCGCACGAACATCGGTGCTTCCGAGACCAAGGGCGTGGAGGCCTATGCCGAAGCGGACGTGTCGGGCCCGATCGCGCCGGGCGGGCGCTGGGGCACGCTGCGCGTCTTCGCAGCGGTGGCCTTTATGCAGGCGCGCTACACGCGGTGGGAGAATCCTGCCATCGCGCAGGACCCCTTGCGCGGGATCGAAGGCAAACGCGTGGAGTACGCGCCGGAGCGGACCGAGCGCTATGGCATCACCTACAGGCGCAAGCAGATCACGGTGAGCGCCATGCTGCATCGCGTGGGCGATGTGCACACCGATGCCGCCAATGCGGAGGCGCCCAATGCCGCCGCCACCGTGGGCCGCATCGAGGCCTATTCCCTGTCCGACGCTTCAATGGGCTGGGCGTTCAAGCGCAACGCGGAGATCATCATTGGTGCGCGCAACCTGGCCGATGCGCGCTACGCCACGCGCCGCGCGGGCGGCTATCCTGGCCCTGGGCTGATACCGGGCGAGGGTCGCACGTTCTACCTCACGGTGGCCGCCCGTTTCTGATCCGGGCGCTTGACGCTGGCGTGACAGAGCCAAGGACGGTGGCAGGGATCTTCGCGCGACGAACCATGCGGACGATCCATTCCTGGCTTTGCGGGCTGCTGCTCCTGTTGAGCACGACCTCGCTTGCCCAAGTGAGCGTGACCGTGGTGGAGCATGGCAGCGCATCGCCCGTGGCCTATGCGCATGTGCGCTACCAAGCGCTCGGGCAGCCCCTCAGCGGGATCGTGATCAGCAGCGCCGATGGCCGGTGCGAATTGCCCGTGAACGCGGATGCAGTCCGCACGGGTGTGATCCTGCACGTCTCCTTCGTCGGTTTTGTGCCGTGGGTCGATACGGTGTTCGCCGCCGCACCTGTGCATTGCGCGTTGAAGCCGGATGTCACGAAGCTGGAACCGTTCGTTGTCACGGGGCAGTACGCGCCTGGCACTGTTGAAGGCGCCGTGCAGAGGCTGCGCGTGATCGATGCCCAGCGCATGCAGCGGATGGCCGCGCAGAACCTGGGCGATGCGCTGCGCGATCAGCTCAACATCCGCCTTTCGCAGGATAATGCGCTCGGCTCATCGCTGAGCATGCAGGGCTTGGGCGGTGAGAATGTGAAGGTGCTCATCGATGGTGTTCCAGTGATTGGCAGGCAGAACGGCAACGTGGATCTCTCGCAGCTCGACCTCACGGGCATCGAGCGCATCGAACTGGTGGAAGGCCCGCTCAGCGTGAACTATGGAACGAATGCATTGGCGGGCACGATCAACCTGATCACGAAGAGGAGCGGCGCTGCACCGGCCACCATGCGCGCATCGGCCTATGCCGAGCACGTCGGTCGCTTGAACACCACGCTCGGCGGATCCCGGCGTTGGGGCAGGAGCGAACTGCTGCTGAACGGCGGCCGCAACTTCTTCGCCGGCTGGGATCCGCGTCACGAAGGTTTGCCGGTGCTGCGCGCGCAAGTGGCCGACACCAATCGGTTCCAGCAGTGGAAGCCGCGCGAGCAGTACGTCGCCCGCGCCAATTACCACTGGCGCACCGAGCGCTGGACCTTGGGCTGGAAAGGCGAGGGGCTGCACGACCGCATCATCGACCGGGGCATGCCGCGCACGCCCTACTACGAGCGCGCCCTGGATGCCGCCTTTGTGACCACGCGCCTGGACAACGCGCTCTTCGCGGAGGGACGGCTGGGCGCGCATGGCCGACTGAACGCTCTTGCCGCGCACAACCGCTACACGCGCACGCGCAACACCTGGCTGCGCGACCTCACCACCTTGGGCGAGGAGCTGAGCCAGGCCGAAGGCGCGCAGGACACCACGCGATTCGCGCTCACCAACGTGCGCGCAGCGTACCGCTCAACGAGTGATAGCGCGCGCGTGCGCTATGAGCTGGGCATCGATGCCAACATAGAGACCGGCAGCGGCGATCGCATGGATGGCCAGCGCGAGATCGGCGATTACGCGCTGTTCGCGAGCGCGGAATGGCGGCCCAGTGAGACCATCACCATTCGGCCCGGCGCGCGCTATGCCTGCAACACGCGTTACGCTGCACCGATCATCCCCTCTTTGAATCTGCGCTGGCAGCTCGCTGAGCGCTTCACCATGCGCGCATCCTATGCCGAAGGCTTCCGCGCGCCATCGCTCAAGGAGCTGCACCTCTTCTTCGTGGATGTGAATCACGACATCACCGGCAATCCCGACCTGAATGCGGAACGCTCGCGCAGCGGATCGGCCGGCATCAGCTATCGCCATACGAGGAACAAGGTGGTGCGCACCGGCGAGCTGAACGGTTTCTACAACGATGCGCGCGACCTCATCACCCTCGCGCAACTCAATGGCGCCAGCTTCACCTACGCGAACATCGGTCGCCTGCGAACAAGCGGCGGCAGCGCGGGCGCTGGTTGGGACAACGGGCATTGGATGGTGAGCGTGGGCGCGGCGCTCACCTTGCGGAAGGATGCGCACGACGATGCCGATTGGGCCAGCACACCGGAGTTGCGCGGCTCCATCACGCGGCAATGGATGAAGCAGGGCTGGAGCGCTTCGCTCTTCTGGAAGCATCAGGGCGAGCAGCCCACCTACGCGATCGGACTGGATGGCGGCGTGCGTAGAGGCCGCATCTCAGCGTTCCACTTGGCCGATGCCACGATCACGAAGCAGCTCTGGAGCGAACGGCTCGCGCTCTCCGCGGGCTGCAAGGACCTCTTCGACGTGCGCAACCTGAACGCGACGCTCAGCAGCGGTGTTCACGATTCCGGAACGGGGGCAGTGCCCATGACCACCGGCCGTACTTTCTTCCTGCGACTGGCGCTTGAATTGAAGCGAAAGGCATGAGGAGCGTGATCGTCATACTCGCGGTCCTTTTGTTGCTGCCTTCTTGCATGAAGGAGGAGCTGCCAGCACCGCGCGCGCCAAGGGGCGATGCGCGCAGCACGCAACTCTGCCTGGGCGCGGGATACGCCAACCAGCTCTGGTTCGATCTCTCATCCGGAGCAATAGTGAGCGAGAACGTGCGCACCGCGTGGGATCTCGCCTTTGAGAGCGCTCCGGCCGGATGGCGCGTGCTCCTGAACGGCTCGCGCTTGATGACCGTGTGGCCGCTCGGCGCGGTTGACATTTCGCAACCGCACGATACGGCTGGCCTCTCCGCGATCCGTCGCGTTGATGCCGCAAGCCTTCATCCGGACAGCCTGGCCTTTGGCGATTGGCGTGGGGCGAATGGCGTCTTCATCGTGGATCTCGGCCTTGCGCCGGATGGCACCCACATGGGTCTGCGCAAGCTCCGCATCGATGACTGCAGCAACGATTCGTACGCGATCACGCACGCGATGCTCGATGGAAGTTCGGTCAGCACTTCGATCGTATCGAAGGATCAACAGCGCTCCTTCACCAGCTGGGGCTTCGCCCAAGGCGTGCTTCCCGTGGAGCCGGTCATGGGCTCATGGGACCTCTGCTTCACGCAGTTCACGCACCGCTTCGAGGAATTCAGCCTCGACTACCTGGTGAATGGCGTGCTCTCGGCCACCACGACCCGTATCGCGCGCGTCACGGGCCGTGACTTCGCTTCGATCAGCGCTGCCGATACGCTCAGCTTCCCGCTCCGTTCGGAGCGCAATGTCATCGGCTATGATTGGAAGGTGTATTCCTTCACCACCAGTTCGTACAGCATCGTGCCCGGCCTCGCCTTCATCGTGAAGGATGCCGATGGCTACCTGTACAAGATGCGCTTCGTGGAGTTCTATGGCCCGCAGGGGCAAACGGGCTGTCCGCTGTTCGAGACGGTGCCTTTGTGATCGCTCAGCCGATCAGGCGGAACGCATCGCCATCGAAGAGCCCCTTGTCGCTGAGCTTGAGGTGCGGGATCACCAGCAGCGCCATGAAGGAGAGCGTCATGTAGGGCGCGCCCAGCGTGGATCCGAGCGCCTTGGCCTCGCGGTCCATGGTGGAATAGGCATCGGCAGCGGTGTAGGCATCAGCGTCGCTCATGATGCCGGCCACTGGCAGTGGCAGCACGCGGTGGTGCTCGCCATCGGCGAGGCTGATACCGCCCTTATGCTCGATTACCAGATTGATGGCGTTGCGCAAATCCTCGTCGTTGGTGCCGATGGCAACGATGTTGTGGCTGTCGTGCGCCACGCTGCCGGCTATGGCGCCGCGTTGCAGGCCCGTGCCGGTGATCCAGGCGACGGACGGAAGGGCGTCGTGGTACCGATTCACCACGGCGATCTTAAGCAGGTCCTTCGAGGAGTCGGCCACGCACGCATCGCCCTTCAAGGTGGGCGGCATCCACTTCTTGCGGGTGATCAGCTGGCCATCGAGCGCTTCGATGCACAGCAGGTCCTCTGTTCGCGCAGGGACGAAGAAGTCCTCGATGCTCTTCGGTGAGCAGCTGAAATTGTTCGGCGCTTCAACTGTAACGCGTTCGATCAGCGACCGCCCATCCTCGGCCACGAGCCGCCCCTTGATGAAGGTCTTGCGCACACGGAAGTCCTTCAGGTCATCCACCACGATGAAGTCGGCCGGATCACCCACGCGCAGTTGGCCCACCGGCAGCTTGTAATGCGCGATGGGATTGATGCACGCGGCCTGCAGCACCTTGAACACATCGATGCCGCGAGCCACGGCTCTTGCGCAGAGCAGGTTGATGTGTCCTTCCACCAAACCGTCGGGATGCTTGTCGTCGCTGCAGAGCATCATGCGGTGGCTCCAGTCGTGCAGCAGGTCGATGAGCGCCTCGAAATTCTTCGCCGCGCTGCCCTCGCGCACCTGCACGATCATGCCGTGCTCCAGCTTGAATCGCGCTTCCTCCGCAGTGAAGCACTCGTGGTCGGTGCTGATGCCGTTGGCGATGTAGCGCTTGGCCATCTCGCCGTGCAGACCGGGCGCGTGCCCATCGATCGGCTTGCCCGTGCGCTTGGCGTGATCGAGCTTGCGCATCATCTCCGCATCGCCGTTGAGCACGCCGGGGAAGTCCATCACCTCGCTGAGGTAACGAACTTCCCGACGTTCCATCAAGCGGCCCACCTCATCGCTGTTGATGCGCGCGCCTGCGGTCTCGAACACGGTGGCAGGCACGCAGCTCGGCGCGCCGAAGAAGAAGTTGAACGGGACGCGCTGCCCGTTGGCGATCATGAAATCAACGCCATCGACGCCGAGCACGTTGGCGATCTCGTGCGGGTCACTGATGGTGGCCACGGTGCCATGCAGCACGGCCAGCCGCGCGAATTCGCTGGGCACGAGCATGGAGCTCTCCACATGCACATGCGCGTCGATGAAGCCGGGGTGGAGGTAGCCTTCGCCGGGCCCGTCGCATTCCTCGATGCGCGTGATGATGCCGTGGTCGATCGTCACCCTCGCGGGTGCCACCCTTCGCTCTTCAATGCGGACGAGCTGGCCGTGAAGCACGATCCCGGACATGCGCATCAGTGCTTGCGCACGAAGAACCACCAGACGGCCACCAGCAGGAGCAGCAGCCCAATGAAACCAGCGGCCGCGAGCAGGGCGATGGTCTTGAAGACGGCCTTCACCTGCTCCTGCTCCTTGCCGTCGAGCAGGCCGGCCAGGCCTTTCGATGAGGCGCCGTCCACGGCGGGGTCGTACTGGTCATGGCGGAAGCCGTCGTTGAAGCTGGCCATGCCGAACACGGCGGGCAGCTCGGCCTCCACTTCGCCGAGGTGGTCCATGGTGCTGATGGCGTTAATCACCAGCACGCCGTGGCGCCCGAGGATCCGGATGTTGTAGTTGAGCACGTTGTGCTCGCTCTCGTCGCTCACCATCTCCTTGGCCCAGTGGAGCACCTTGCGCTGCTTGTCGTAATGCGGCGGCGATGCCCAGCCGATGAGCTGCAGCCCGCCATAGCCCTGTGCTCGACGGCTCGCGTTGGCCAGGCTGTCGTCGAGGATCATGCCGCGCAGCTTGGCGTCGTAGTCGATCGCATCGGCGTCGCGGTCGTTCACGTAGCCGCTCTCCTCGTAGTACACCACATAGGCGGGGCGGTCGGAGTACACGTCGGCATCGGCATGCAGCATCACGCCCAGCATGCCCTTGGTGATGCTCGGCGGATTCTCCCAGACATCCACGATCAGATGGTACGCTTGGTCGAAGCCGAGGTACTTGTGCGAGGCGGGCACCTCCATGGCGGCCACGCCATCGGCCAGGTCGATGAGGCCGGTCTGCCATTGGAAGCTCGCGATGAGCGAGTCGATGTTGAAGCGGGGTGATTCCTCCGAGGCGCTGATGGAGTCCTGAGCGCGCGTGGCCCCGAAGGCGAGGAGCGCGAGGGAAAGGTGGAGTTCGCGCATGCGCGGGTCAATTCACTTAGCGCTTCGTTCCGGCCGCTATCCTTCCACGGCGCGTGTACCGCCCACCCCTGACCGCACGGGCCGCATGCATGGGGCCATTGTACCAGTAAACCCATGCGTCAACTGCTTTGTCGCCGCATCGCACTTTGGCTCGTTCACGGATGAACAAGGAGCGCTCGGCCGCGGCAGGCGTGTATTCCTCGTACTCGTCGAGCAAGGCCAGCACGTGATCGCTCTCCGCTGGGGCGATCTCCACGAGTTGTCCGCTCACTTCCTCGGATGGGTCATCGGCACGCACCGCGCCAGGGTACTCTCCAAGGTCGAAGAGCCGGGCACCTTCCAGAATGGCGGCTCCGAGCGGCCGGCTCTTGTTCATGAGCAAACGCGCTTCCGGCGTGTTCATGCCTTCGCGCAACGTGCCATAGACAAAGAGCAGCGCCCGCTTCATGCACCTGGTGTCTGCTCAAGCAGCTTGGAGAGGCGCTCGAAGCCGTACTTGAGATGCTCCTGCCTGAGGAACGAGTAATTCTCCGGTTTCTTCATCACCCGGAGGTAGTAATCGAACATCATGTCTATTTCCTGCCGTGATAACTGGTTCATCTCATGCAACGAGCCGATGAACTCGAAGAAATTGAGGTAATCGACGATTGACTCCTCCAGCTTGGTCTGGTAATCCTTGTTGCCGGTTCGCATCTCGGCCTCAAGTCGGCCTTCGTCCATCAGCCGGCGCACACGTTTGTAGTCCTGTTTCACGTAGAACTTCTCGAATAGCTCACCGAGCCAGATGGCGCGTTTGTGCTTCGAGTCCCGGTCGTATGTGAGCGCTGCCCAGATGATGCCGGATGCTCCGACGAGAGCTGCGATCAGCGTGGCCCATTCAATGGGCCCCGCGCTCGGTGCTTGGCAAAGGCAAATGAGCATGCCGTAAAAGTAGCCTCAGTGCCCGAACATCTCCTTGACGCGCTCGAAGAAGCCCTTGTCCTTGGTGGTGGGCCGTGGCTGCATGCCGGGGCTGTCGCGCAGCTTCTCCAACGCGGCCTTCTCCTCCTTGCTCAAGTCGGTTGGCGTCCAGACCGCGACATGCACGAAGAGGTCGCCGTGGCCGTGACGCTGCACGCTGGGCAGGCCCTTGCCCTTCAGGCGCAGCATGTGGTTGCTCTGCGTGCCGGGCTCGATCTTCACCTTGGCCTTGCCGTCAACGAGCGGTACTTCGATGCTGGCGCCCAGCGCGGCATCCACCATGCTGATGAAGGCTTCGTGGTGCAGGTGCACGCCATCGCGCTTCAGCTCGGCGTGCTGCTCCTCCTCGATCACCACCAGCAGGTCGCCGGGAACGCCGCCAGCGGGGGCATCGTTGCCCATGCCGCTGATGTTGAGCTGCATGCCTTCCTCAACGCCAGCGGGGATCTTGATGGGCACCACCACCTCCTCGCGCACCAGGCCATGCTCATCGCTTCCGGGCGCGCGCTTGCACACGGTCTGGCCGTTGCCTCCGCACGATGGGCAGGTGCTCACGGTCTGCATCTGCCCGATGAAGGTGCTCTGCACGCGCCGCACTTGCCCGCTGCCGCCGCAGGTGTGACAACTGCCGTACTCGCTGCCTTTGCCGCGCACGAGCTTGGTCACCTTGATCTTCTTCTCTGCGCCGAGGGCGACCTCTTCCAACGTGAGCTTGATGCGCACGCGCAGGTTGCTGCCCTTGATGGTGCGGCCGCGATGCCCGCCTCCGCCGAAACCGCTGAAGCCGCCGCCGCCGAAGGCATCGCCGAAGATGTCGCCGAACTGGGAGAAGATGTCCTCCATGTTCATGCCGCCGCCGTGGAAGCCGCCGCCGCCCATCTGTGGACCTGCGTGCCCGAAGCGGTCGTACTTGGCTTTCTTCTCCGGATCGCTCAGGACCTCGTAGGCCGATGCGGCCTCTTTGAATTTCTCCTCGGCGGCCTTGTCGCCCGGATTCTTGTCCGGGTGGAACTTGATGGCCAGCTTGCGGTAGGCCTTCTTGATGTCGTCCGCGCTCGCGTTGCGGTCAACGCCGAGGACTTCGTAGGGGTCGCGCTTGCTCATGCTGTAAGTTCATGCGGTTCGGTCGGTCGAATCATGATTCGCCCCTACGAACCGACGACCACCTTCGCGTACCGGATCACCTTTTCGTGCAGGGTGTAGCCGTTCTCCACCACGTCGATCACCTTGCCCTTCATCTCGTCGCTGGGCGCCGGCGCCTTGGTGATGGCCTCGTGGGCGTCGGTGTCGAAAGGCTGACCTTTCACATCAACCATCGGCTTCACACCCTGGCTGCCGAGGATGGCCATGAGCTTGCTCTGGATCAGATGGAAGCCCTCGCGCACCACGGCGATGTCGTCGGTCTTCGCGTTGTTGCCGATGGCGCGCTCCATGTCGTCGAGCACCGGGAGCATGTTCTTAAGCACGTTCTCACCGGCGAACTGAATCAGATCCAGGCGCTCTTTCGCCGTGCGCTTGCGGAAGTTGTCGAACTCGGCGTTCAGGCGCAGCCACTTGTCCTTGAGTTCGGCGGCATCGGCCTTGGCAGCGGCGAGTTGTGCGTTCAATTCGCTCACGTCCTCGCGGCCTTCGGCCTCGGAGTCGTGCATCACATGCTCTGCGGCCGCCTCGCTGGCCAGGGTCAACGGGTCCTTTCCGAGCTCATCGCTCGCATCCATGGGTAGGGCCTGCCCGGCAGCCTTGTCAGGATCTGCTTCGGCCGGGCTGACATCGGGTCGCTCGGTCATTGTCTTTCGTCGCTTTTTGAAGATCATCGCCGTTGGTCAATCAAGGTGCCATCGGCTCCTTGGCTGATGCGGGCGCGAATGTCGGGGACTTTTTGGCAGGAGAGGCGGAATGAACAAGGGCTTCCGATGCGGAAGCCCTTGTTCAGAAAGAGAGCGGTGATCAGAGGCTCTTCACGTGCTTATCCAACTCCTGGTGAAGCGCCATGCCGCGCAGGTTCTTGGCGATGATGATGCCGTTGGGATCGATCAGGAAGCTCATGGGTATGGAGCTGACGCCATAGAGCTGCGACCCTTGCGATTGCCAGAACTTCAGGTCGCTCACATGGTATTTCCAGATGAGGTTGTCCTGGGCGATGGCTTGCTTCCATTGCTCGCGGCTTCGGTCGAGGCTGACGCTGTACACCTCGAAGCCCTTCGCATTGGTGAACTTGGCCTTGCTGTATTTCTGGTAGGCCGCCACCACGTTGGGGTTCTCCATGCGGCAGGGGCGGCACCAGCTGGCCCAGAAGTCGATGAGCACGAACTTGCCTTTCAGCTCCGAGAGCTTCAGGACCTTGGTGCTATCGGGGTTAAAGAAGGCGAGCTCGGGAGCCTTGTCGCCAATGGCTGTGCCCACTTTGGCTTTGCCTTGCGGATCGTCAGCGGCACTGCGCGAAGTGAAGCCGTAGATGGCCAATACGACCACGGCGGCGATGGAGAGGATCTGGGTCTTCGACATGAGGGAGCGGAGGTTCATGGGGCGAAAGTAGGAGGGTGGAAGGCGCGCCGCTCAGCGAAGATCATGCCGGGTGGGAAGGCTGAATGCAAGAGCCGGCGGCAGGGGCAGGAGGCAAGAGCGATCAGCCTGCTGCTCTTGCCTCTTGCGCCTGCCTTCACACCACTTCGATCTTCGCCCCGATTGCGTTCAAGCGCCCCTCGATGTCCTGGTAGCCGCGGCGGATCTGCTCGATGTTGTCGATGGTGCTGGTGCCTTCGGCGCTGAGGGCGGCGATGAGCAATGAGACCCCCGCGCGGATGTCGGGGCTGGTCATGCGGATGGCGCGCAGGGGCTTCTCGAAATCCTTGCCGATGACCAGGGCGCGGTGCGGATCGCAGAGCGTGATCTGGGCGCCCATCTCGATGAGCTTGTCGGTGAAGAACAGGCGGCTCTCGAACATCTTCTGATGGATGAGCACATGCCCGCGCGCCTGCGTGGCGGTGACGAGCACGATGCTCAACAGGTCGGGCGTGAAGCCGGGCCATGGATGGTCGCTGATGATGCGGTTGCTGCCGTCGAGGAAGGGCTCGATCTCGTAGTGCTCGTGGGTGGGCACATGGATGTCGTCGCCGTGCCTTTCCACCGTGATGCCGAGCGTGCGGAACACGTTGGGGATCACGCCCAGATGCTCATAGCCGACACCCTTGATCGTGATCTCGCTGCGCGTCATGGCGGCCAGGCCGATGAAGGAGCCGATCTCGATCATGTCGGGCAGCATGGTGTGCTCGGTGCCGCCGAGTTCCTTCACGCCATCGATATGCACCAGGTTGCTACCGATGCCGCTGATGCGCGCGCCCATGCGCACCAGCATGTTGCAGAGCTGCTGCAGGTAGGGTTCGCACGCCGCGTTGAAGATGGTCGTGCGCCCTTCAGCGAGCACGGCAGCCATCACGATGTTGGCGGTGCCGGTGACGCTGGCCTCGTCGAGCAGCATGTAGCAGCCCTTCAGTTGCCCCGGTGCACGCCGGGGGGCTTCGGCGCGATAGAAGCCATCGGCCTCATCGTAGGTGATGGTGGCGCCCAGCCGCTCGAAGCCGGTGAAGTGCGTGTCCATGCGGCGGCGGCCGATCTTATCGCCACCGGGGCTGGGGATGTAGCCGCGACCGAATCGCGCGAGCGCCGGACCGCACACCATCACGCTGCCGCGCAGGCTGCTGCCCATGCGCTTGTACTCGGGGTCGAGGAAGAACTCGAGGTTCACCTCTTTCGCTTGGAAGCGGTAGCTGCCGGGGGCCAGCTTCTCAACGGCAACGCCCATCGCCTTCAGCAGGTCGATGAGCTTGTTCACATCCACGATGTCTGGGATGTTGTGGATGGTGACCGGCTCACTGGTGAGCAGCACGGCGCAGAGGATCTGCAGCGCCTCGTTCTTGGCTCCTTGCGGGACCAATTCACCCTTCAGCCTGCGGCCGCCCTCTATTCGGAAACTGTGCATGGTGCGCGCGTTGGCGCGAAGCAAGAACGCAGGTCGCACCGTGGGCCGTGCGATGGCATCAGGGTGCTAACACCCGGCTGTGTTTCGAAGCCTCAGGTTGCGGGTTGTCGCGGTTCCCCAACCCCCAACCAATGTCAACCTTCAACCCCCAGCCATCAGCGGCTAGTAGCGATTCTTCTTCCGCTTGCGGTGCCGCTTCTTGCCGCCGCCTCCGCCGCCATCCTGGTTGGCGTAGCGCGCCTTGCGAGGGTCCACTTCGCTGCGCGGGCCATTCCGCTGGGTGCTCAGCAAGGCGTCGGTGCTGGCCAGCTGCGTATCCGCCCCGAGCCGCACCTGGCCGCCGCTCATCTCGGCGAGGTCCTTCATGATCAGGCCATCGGGCACGGTGTCTCGGTTCCAGGCCAGGAACTGGCGCTTCATCAGGTTGGCGATCAGCAGCGAATAGGCATCACGCTTCTCGCCGGCCTCCATCGCGGCGCATTGCGCGATCATGCGCTCCACCAATTTGCCGTAGTGGCCGTTCTTGATGTCGCCTTGCGGATAGGCCACGCGCTCGGGCTTGCTCTCCAGGCTTTCCGGCGTGGGCTTCGGGAAGGGGGCGTCCACATCGAGCTTGAACTCGCTCATGATGTGCAGGTGGTCCCACAAGGTGCGCTCGAAGTTGTCGCTGCTGCGCAACTCCGGATTCAGGCGCGCGATCACCTGGATGATGGCCTTGGCCGAGCGCGTGCGGCGCTCGCGGTCCTCCATCTCCATGCACATCTCCACCATGCGCTGCACGTTGCGGCCGTACTCGGGGATGATCAGGTGCGGGCGCTGGGTGTTGTAGTCGAAGGTCACAGGATTCATCAGGGCTGGAATCGGGGCCGCCTCATCGTCTCGGAGGCGGCGGCACCGCGGCGGCGGCGCGCGGACGAAAGTAGGGAAGGACCCGCACTAGCCACCGTCACGGTAGAGCTGAACCCAGGCCGGGTCCTGCATATCACGCAGCAGGCGGAAGGCGTCCGCGCCCACGTAGGGGCCTTGCCAATGCGGCTGGTCGGGTGTCCGGTAGGCTTGCAGCAGCACCTGCTGGCGGGCCGATGGGATGAACTCCTCTGCCGCCCAGCCAGCCCCTGCGCCTGGCAGGGCAGCGCCTTGGAAGCGGAGTTTCCAGAGGTCACGCAGCACGCGGCACTCCAGTCCATTGATCACGCCGTACTCGATCGGGCTGCAGCCCACGATGCCGTATTGCTCGAAGAGGTCGATGGACTCGAGGTTGGCCGTGCTCTCGATGAGCCCGCAGGCCTGCAGGATGAAGGTCTCCGGCCGGATGGGCTGGCTGCCCACCACGCGACCATCAAGCACGGTATAGAGGTAGGTGGTGAACAGATCGCCGTTCGGGCTCGTGTTCAAGCTGAAGCCGAATTGGCGCTTCGCGAATAGGCCGCTGCCAGGAGGGTGCGCCGCGCCGAGCAGCACGGGCAGCGCAAGAAGCAGGAGTGGAACGCGAAGCATCCGCATCAGGGTGGGCAAGCCGAAGGCTTGAACGGGCAACGCCCCGTTCGCGTTCGGTGACATGCTTGCTGATCATCCCTCCATCACTGTCAGCTTCGCGAACCGGAGCAGCAGTTGCTTCTGCCCGGCGCTGGGGAAGAAGACCGTGGCCTTCAGGTCGGGCGCGTTGCCTTCCACCTTCAGCACCTTGCCCTTGCCGAAGCGCTCGTGCTCCACGGTCTGGCCTTCTTGCAGGTCGGGGACAAGGCCCCCCAGGGTGCTCGTGGCTTGCAAGGGCATCCCACTCGCGTTGATGCGCTTGAGGTTCTTGCGCTCGGGCTCGGTGGAAGCAGGTGTTCGCGTTGCGGGCGTGGGCTTGGCGTAGGGTGCTGCCTTCGCGATCCCGGGCGCGCTGCGCTCGCGTCCATAAACGGGTCGTGATGCTTGGTCGTCGCCGCTTCGGTCGCTTGATGCCGACTTCCGCGCCCAAGGCGGAGTGCCCTTGTCGAAGCCAGCGAAGAGTGATGGACGTTCCGCCTGCCGTGGCATCTCCAGGTACTTCGGGTCGATCTCGTCGATGAAGCGGCTGGGCTCGCTGGCGGTGAGGTTGCCCCATTTGTAGCGGCTCATCGCATAGCTCAAGGCACATCGCTTCTCGGCGCGCGTAATGGCCACGTAGAAAAGGCGACGCTCCTCTTCGAGGTCGGCGCGGCTCTGCATCGACAGCGTGTTGGGGAAGAGGTCCTCTTCCAAACCCACCACATGCACGTACGGGAACTCGAGGCCCTTCGCGCTGTGGATGGTCATCAGGCTCACGCGGTCATTGTCGTTCGGGTCCTCGTTGTCCGCATCGGTGAGCAGGGCCACATCGATGAGGAAATCGCTCAGCGTGCGAGGCACGTCGGTGCCTTCGGCCTGCGCATCGCTGAACTCCTTCATGCCCGCGAGCAGTTCCATGATGTTCTCGTAGCGGCTCACGCCCTCGGGCGTCTTGTCCGCGAAGAGGTCTTTCAGGATGCCGGTCCGGCGTGCGATTTCCTCACCCAGCACGGCCGCGCTATGCGTGGGCAGCTGCGCTTGGAAAGCTTGGATCATGAGCACGAAATCAGCGATGGCCTTCCGCGTGCCACCGTGCACATCGAGCTCTTGCAGGTGCTGGAGGATCAAATCCCAGATGGGCATCTGCTTCGCGGTGGCGGCCACCAGCAGCTTGTCGATCGTGGTCTGCCCGATGCCGCGCGTGGGATAGTTGATCACGCGCTTGAGAGCTTCTTCGTCGCGCGGGTTGCAAACGAGGCGGAAGTAGCTGATGAGGTCCTTGATCTCTTTGCGCTGGTAGAAGCTGAGGCCGCCGTAGATGCGGTAGGGGAGGTTGAGCTTGCGCAGCGCTTCCTCCATGCTGCGGCTCTGGGCGTTGGTGCGGTAGAGGATGGCGAAGCCCTTGTTCGGCACCTGGTTCTGCATCTTGGTCTCGAAGATGCTGTGCGCCACGAAGGCGCCTTCCTCGTTGTCGCTCAGCGAGCGGTGCACCTTGATCTTCTCGCCTTCGCTGTTGTCGGTCCAGATGGTCTTCTTGATCTGGTCCTTGTTCTTCTCGATGAGCGAATTGGCCGCGCCCACGATGGTCTTGGTGCTGCGGTAGTTCTGCTCGAGCTTGAAGAGCTTGTGGTCGGCGTAATCGCTGCGGAAGTTGAGGATGTTCTGGATGTTCGCTCCGCGGAAGGCGTAGATGCTCTGGCTGTCGTCGCCCACCACGGTGATGTTCTCGTGGCGCGCGGCCAGCGTCTTCACGATGGCGTACTGCACGGGGTTGGTGTCCTGGTACTCGTCCACCAGCAGGTACTGGAAGCGGCTCTGGTACTTCACCATCGCATCGGGATGGTCGCGGAAGAGCAGCGCGGTGTTGTAGAGCAGGTCGTCGAAGTCCATGGCGCC
>CAZFBP010000021.1:0-20568 GCA_964517255.1 uncultured Chryseobacterium sp. | reverse complement strand
TCGTCTTCACCCTGCTCTTCGCCTTCGTGGTGGGCGTGATCCTCTTCTTCTTCTCCTATGCCATCTATTACTTCTCACAGGATTACCGGCAGAAGGATTTCGAGCTGCGGCTGCGCGATCGGGCAGTGGAGGTGCTCGAGTCGGTGAAGAGCGAAACGGCGCCCGCGCAGCGCAACGAGGAGGACAACCCCCATGCGCTGATCGGCGAACGCTTCGCCATCCATGCCACCGATGGCCGGTTGCTGTTCGGCGAAGCGATACCCCTGCCCGCCGCCATGGGCCTTGCGAGGGTGCATGAGCAGAGTCCCTACACCTGGGCCGAGAAGGACCGAAGGGAGGGCATCGCTTTCCTGCACACCTATGATGGCGTCGAGCATGTCATCATCTCCACCGCCTACGACCGGCACGGGTGGAACTACATCGACAACCTCAAGCGCATCCTCATCGTCCGTCTGATCATCCTCATGCTCATCATCTTCATCAGCGGCTACGTGTTCGTGAGCTTCTTCCTCAAGCCCATTTCGGACATGGTGAAGCAGGTGGACCGGATCACCCACAGCAACCTCAGCCATCGGCTCACGGCTGCGCATCCGCATGACGAGATCGGGCAGCTCACCGCCACCTTCAACCGCATGCTCGACCGGCTCGAGTCAGCCTTCAACGTGCAGAAGCGCTTCGTATCGAATGCCTCGCATGAGCTCCGCAATCCGCTCACGGCCATCGGCGGCAAGATCGATGTGGCGCTGATAAAGGACCGCGGCACCGAGGAATACAAAGAGACCCTCAAGGCCATCTCGGTCCACATCCGAAGCCTCAGCGCGCTCACCAACAACCTGCTTGAACTGGCCAACAGCGATGTGGAGACGCTCTTCCAGAACCTGGAGGAGGTGCGGGTGGACGAGGTGCTTTGGACCTGCCGCGAGAACCTGCTCAAGCAGAACCCCGACTATCGCGTGGACATCCGCTTCGAGGGCATCAGCGACGATGGGGCCGACCTGCTGTGCAAGGGCAAGAGCAAGCTGCTGGAGACCGCCTTCATCAACATGGCCGAGAATGCCTGCAAGTATTCCGAGGACCGCACGGTGCGTATCCGCGTCACCGCTGACAAACGCAACATCATCCTGTTCTTCACCGACCATGGCATCGGCATGCCGGAGGAGTACCTGAAGCACCTCTTCGAGCCTTTCCACAGGGGCCGCAACGTGCATGGTGTCTCCGGCAAGGGCATCGGGCTGGCGCTGGTCAAGGGCATCATCAAGCTGCACTCCGGGAAGATCTTCGTGCAGTCCAAGGTCAACCGCGGCACCACCATTGAGATCGCGCTGCCCAAGATGGCCTGAGCCGCTGGCCGGTCTTTAAGGCGGTTTTAACGAGGCGCGCGTTGAAGGCCGACCGAGGCGCTGATCTTTAATGAGGCTTAAGGCCATGCTAAGCGGGCTTTAAGGAGGCGGTTCCAGCTTTGTCGGGCCGGATGACCCTCGCCGAGTTCCATAGCCACCTGTTGCCGCGCCTGCGTGCGGAGATCGCCCAGTTGTTCCCGGCCTACTTCGCCTTGGTGATGGCCACGGGCATCGTCTCCATAGGCGCTTACCAGTTGGGCATGCCCATGGCGGCTCAAGTGTTGTTCGGCTTCAACAAGACAGCCTACCTTATTCTGTGGCTGATGCTCCTGCTCCGGCTCATCTTCTACAGCGACCGGTTCCTTCGGGACATCTCCGATCACGCCCGGAGCCCGGGCTTCCTCACCGTGGTGGCCGCCACCAATGTGCTGGGCAGCCAGTACGCCATCATCGCCGAAGACCCTGGGCCGGCACGCTGGCTCTATTACCTCGGCTTCGCGCTCTACGTGGCCATCATCTACTTCTTCTTCGTGATGATCACCGTGAAGCGGGGCAAGCCAACGCTCGAGATGGGGATCAATGGGGTGTGGCTGCTCATGGTGGTGTCTACCCAATCGGTAGTCGTCCTAGGGACCCAACTGGCCGACCTGCTCTTCATCTCCAAGGAAGCGGCCTTGTTCATCTCGATGCTCCTGTTCTTCATCGGATGCATGCTCTACATCATCGTGATCACCCTGATCTTCTACCGCCTCACCTTCTTCGAGATGAGGGCCGAGGAGTGCGCCCCGCCGTTCTGGATCAGCATGGGTGCGGTGGCCATCACCACCCTCGCCGGGGCTACTTTGATCAACGCCGCATCCCAGTGGGAGCTGCTGGGCTCGCTCAAGCAATTCATCACCGGCCTCACGCTACTGTTCTGGGGTTTCGGCACCTGGTGGATCCCGATCATCATCGTGCTCGGGATGTGGCGCCATCTGTACCGCCTGATTCCCATGAGCTACCACCCGCAGTACTGGGGCATGGTATTCCCGATCGGCATGTACACGGTATGCACCTACAGGCTTGCCCAAGCGCTGGAACTCCACTTCCTGCTGCCCATCCCGCAAGCGCTGGTGTACATGTCGCTGTTCGCATGGGCCACCGTAATGACCATGTGGCTGCGCCTGACCTTGGAGAACTCGCTCTCATTCACCTCAAAACGAGCAAGCCATGAACACGCCCTTCACCACCATCGAGACCCGGCACACACCAGTTGAACTGATCAGCCGGCTAAAGGAGATGACCGTGCCCGACTTCGAGTCAGTGCCCGGATCCCCGCACGCGCACTATTACGGAGAGGTGGGCTCCTACTCCTTCGACATCAAGCATGTGCGCTACGGGCCCATGAGCGCCGTGCCTTCCATCGTGGGCGACATCCGCGAAGGGGTCAACGGCTCGGTCATTAAGCTCGAGTTCGACATCGAGGAGCACTACACCATGACCAAGCGGATGTACGGCGCTACGTTGATTCCGTTGAGCCTCATCTTCATCCTGCTGAGCGTGCTGATGCACTGGGGAACCGAGTACCAATGGCAGAGCCTGACGGCCTCTGGATCCTTCCTGGCGATGTCCCTGCTCATCATCTGGTTCGCCAAGGTCTCCCTCAAGAGCATCCGCAAGAAGGAGCTCGGAGAGTTCATAGAGGCCGTGGATGGGCATGTCATGGTGAACACGAGCCTGGGCGACCACAGGCACTCCCTGGAGCTGAGCCCCGCCTGAGGCGCTACATCGATCCGGTGCCGGTCGGTCGGTGCCTGCACCATGCGCTGACGTTGGCAGAACGCTTCATGTGGGGCAAGAGCCAGCAGCAAGCATGGAGACGGCCTGGAAGAACCGGTCGATCACCACTGCGAATTGAGGATGTGAATAAGAGAGCAGGCCGTGCCATTCCTCACTTCTTCACCGCCGCTGCCGCAGACTCTAGACTTGTCCCGCGCTTAGGGTTCAGACCATAGCGAAGAAGGGCCACCGAAGAGGACTGAGCTGGGCTTGGGGTGAACCATCTCACGCCGGAGGCACAAGGCCTATCTTCGAACCGTGGCCTTCTCATGTTTCCGTTTCATTGTGCAGCAGAGTTGTGTGATCGGTGGCCACCTCCCCAAAGTTCGTTTGCGGCTTCTGCATGAGAGGGAGGTACAACTTCGACAGGGTCACAGCCGCAGAGCCGCAGGGCCTTGTCGATGACTAGTCAAGCGCCGTGACACCGGCGTTTGGCCTCTGGGCCGCAAGCCCATTGCCCATCGGCCCGAAGGCCTTGGGTTCATCCGTGATTATTGGGCGCAGGGCCCCGAATACAGAATCTGCTGCGGTGAAGCCGGTGATGTTGCCGTTGGCAGCGTAGGCGCATAGGCCGCGGTAGCGGTTGGCACAGGCGTCGGGCACGCCATCCCCGGTGTTGCTGACATCCATGCTGGTGCAGGCCCGTGCGGCGCCTAATGTTTCACCAGCACAACGCGGTGAATAAGCCCCGGTGCCTGCCCGATCAGCAGCGTGTACGTGCCACAGGCCTCATCGCGCAGGTCGATGGTGGTGCTGCCTTCGAGCATGCGCTCATGCACCTTGCGACCGGCAGGGTCGTAGAGCGCCGCATGCAGCGGCCACGTACCGGTGGGCTGCACCATGATCCGCTCGGTGAAGGGGTTGGGGAATACGCGCACGCCGAGCGCGGTGAGTTCATCCGTGGCGGTGCTCACATCCAGGATGACGTGATTGGTGTGACTCCAGCGGCCGCGCGAATCGAGGGTGCGCACCAGGAGGGTGTCCAGCGCGCCCACCCCCGATGGCACTTGAGCCGGGAACATGTACGCGGGCACATCGCCTGCGGGACTTGGCACCGTGCTGCTGCTGCCCTGCCCGAACCCTGGATCGTCCTGCCAGAAATACTCCACCCGGACGATCACGCCCGATGAGCTATCGGCGACGAACAAGGGCCGGTGGTTGGTGTGGCTCCAGCGTCCGCTGGCATCCTGCGACCGGTAGCACAGCGTGTTCATCCCAGGCACCGCATCGGAAACGCTGGCCGTTGAACCGGCATCAGCGATATCCGCGGCGCCATCCACGCCCGCATCGGTGCCATTGCCCCAACCGGGGTCATTGTTCAAGAAGTACTCCGTGCGCACGATGCTCGATTCCGCTGGCGGAGCGGCCGCGATGAAAAGCGGCCGATGGTTGGTGTGGCTCCATCTACCGTTGGCATCCAAGGTGCGGAACGCCAGCGTGTGCAAGCCCGGCGAGAGCGCAGTCGTACTCACGGGGAACTGGTAATCCACATCGATTCCTTGGGGCTGTGGCGGCATCGGTGCGGCCATGCCGAATCCCGGGTCCGTGTCTATCCAGTACTCACCCGTCACCATGTCCTGCGCCCAGGCCCAGTGCACGGCGAGCCCGGCCAGGAAGAGAAGCGTAGCACGCGCCATGGCCTTAATCGTTGCTGCGGGTGCTCAAGGTCACGTTGATGACCTCGCCCTGCACCGCAGTGGCGGGCGCGTTCAGTTCATAGATGGCCGGAATGGCCGGGATGCCGCTGGCGCGGTATGGCGTAGCGCCGCCGAACATGCCGATCTGCTGCCCATTGTAGCCTGCGGCGCAATTCGCGCAGGTGCCCAACGGCTGCAGGGCCAGATCGGTGGTGGGGCCGGTGCCGAAGATCAGGGCCATGTCCTGCAGCACATGATTGCTGCCTCCGGTGAGCCACGCGCCCGGGTCATCGTGGAAGATGTTGTGGTGCATGGTGATGCCGGTGTTCGAGTTCTGCACTGTAGTGCCGCCGCGCACGATGTTGTTGTGGAATTCCACGCCATGCACGCTCGCGCCGTTATTGATCACGCAATGGCTGATGGTCCCTTGGAATTGCGCAAGCAGCGTGAGGGTGCCTGCGAAGTAGCAATTGCTGATGAGCAGGTTGTTCACGGCGGAAGGGTTGCCGGCGATCGTGCCCACACCCTGACCCGCAGTGATGTAGCATTGCACAACGGCTTGGTTGAAGAGCGGCGGATCGCCGCCGGCCGCCCAGTTCGGGAAGAAGACCAGCCCGATGCGGCAGCGCTCCACGGTGACGTTGTCCGCCCCGAGGGATACGCCCCCATTCACCACCACGCCCATCAGCCTGGACCCCGCCGCACCGCCGGTGAATTGGATGCCAGCAAGGGTGGCTGCCAGCGGACTGGCTTGCAGGGCGGTGTTCTCGTTGAGGAAGTAGCCCGGCCCGATGATCACCAGCGGAAGGTCCACGATGGCCGTATTGTACACGCCTGTTGCCGCCTCGATGTGAATGGTATCACCTGCCGCGGCCGCGGCCACTGCCGACACCAGCGCATTGGCGCCCACGTGCGCCGCTCCGTAGCCGAAATAGTTGGCGCGCAGTACGGTGGCCGTGCTCATCCCCGGCAGAAGCAAGAAGGCGGATGCGAACAGAAGGAATCGTGTGCTCATGGGTGTTTGCGTGTTGCAGGCGGCGCTGACCACCTGCGCGCAAGATGTTCAATCCCGGCGAACGCGGGGATGCGCTCGGTCAAGGAGGCCGAAGTGGGCGCTGCCGGGTGATACGGAACTCGTACCCGCCGCCATTACCCGGCTCTGCGCAGCGCCAGGCCTCGCGCGATGAGCGTCCACGCCGCCACGGGCAGCAGCGCGCTCACGCCGAAGAGCGTCCAGTAGTAGCCGGGAATCATGCCCCACCCGGCCCAGAACAGCGTGCCTTGCGTGAACAGCAGCGCCTCGCTGGCCATGAAGCCAACGATGAAGCACACCAGCGCCCAACGCACCCCACGGTCGTCTTCGGGGAGCCACCGTTGCATGAGCGCGAACGCCAGCAGGATCGCGGTGGCCGCGCCCAGCGTGTTCATGTGGATGAAGCCGATGACGTAGTTGCGGAGCGTGAGCGTGAGGGCGGCCACGGCCGGCACGGCCACGGCGGCCTGCGCCACCACCTTGAAGGCCATGGCCAGCAAGGCCACGCCCACTAGCGCGCGCATCCATGGGGTGGTGTTGGCGCGCAAGCGCACCTTGGCCTTCCCGAGCAGCACGAGCGTGCGCCACGCGGCGGTGAACTGCAGGATCACCCCGATGGAGTTCACCGCGTACACCGGCCAATGCCGCTCTGACCAAGCAATGGCCAGCGCGAAGGTGAGCGCCGTGCTCACGGCCCAGAGCATCACCGTGGAGCGGTCCAGCTGCACCGTCACGCCCAGTTGCTCGGCCCAGCGGCTGCCAATGGCCATCACGGCGAACCAGAACCAGCCGTTGAACTGGAAATGCAGGAACCATTGGATGCTCCAGTAGTACCACTCCGTGCCCGCAAGACCTGAGGACATGATCGGCCCCATGGCCCAGATGCCGATCGTGCTCACCATCTGGAACACGAAGGCCAGCCGGGCCAGCAGGCGGCTGCCGTGCTCGGGCCAATGCGCGGTGGCCCGCCACACGAGCCCGATCAGCACGTAGCCGATCAGCATCTGCAGCGCGGCCAGCGTGATGCTCACCGCACCGTACCCCTGCACCGGGAAGCTCACCAGCATGCCCAGCACGCAGAGCTGCGAGGCGGCCATCCACTTCCAAAGCACCGGCCGCGAGGCGCGCTCATCCTGGCCGGCCAGCGCGATCAGCAGCGCCGGAAAGAGCCAGCCGAGCATGGCCACGTGCGAGTGCGCGTGAAGCCACGGCTTGAACAGCAGCCACGGCATCTCCACCACGTAGATCAAACGCAGCAGCGCGCCAATGCTGGCGGCGATCGCGAAGCACAGCAAGGCCAGCAGGAACCAACGGCGAGGATTACCGCCTTTCATTTCCCTTCGCTTAATTCGCGACCCCGAATTCTCTCATCCGATTCGCTGACAAACATCACCTGCCCGGCCACGACGCCCGCTGAGTTTTGTCACGCGATTCAAGACCACGAAACAAACACTGCATGATGGCACACAAGAACGGATTTGCAGCGGCATTGGCCGCAATGGTAATGATTCTGTTCGCCTGCGGCGAAGGCGGCAATGAAGCGGCCAGCGCTGCTCCTCCGGGCGCCGCGCCGGAAAAGGAGGCCGCATCGGGCTTGATCACCGCAGCCGACCTGTCACTGGGCGAGATAGACGCCGCGATGGCCGAGAAAGGCAGGACCACCTACGATGTGAAGTGCCAGGCCTGCCACAGCCTCGGCGAGAATCGCGTGGTGGGGCCGGGCTGGAAAGGCATCATCACCAAGCGCGAACCGGCTTGGATCATGAACATGATCCTGAACATAGACGTTATGCTCGAGGATGATGCAGAGGCCCAGAAGCTCCTGGAGCAATGCTTGGTGCGCATGCCCAACCAGAACCTCAGCAAGGACGAGGCCCGTGAAGTACTCGAATACATGCGCACACTCTGAGAACCAGCAACCGCACCAATACCAAATCAGCGCCGAAGCGCGGCGCCACGACCATGAAAAACAGACTTGCTCCCATCGGCGGGCTGCTACTGGCGGCCACCGGGCTCTTCCTCGCCTTCAATGCCATGCAGGGCTGCCGCCCCACCGCAGCCAAGTCCGCCGTTACCGGCGACGCGGCCGGCAAAGTGTACGTGAAGCCAGGCTCGCACGATGAATTCTACAACTTCGTGAGCGGCGGCTTCAGCGGCCAACTGGCCATCTACGGCCTGCCCAGCGGCCGCCTGCTGCGAGAGGTGCCCGTGTTCAGCCAGGACCCCGAGACCGGCTGGGGCTACAGTGAGGAGAGCAAGGGCATGCTCATGACGAGCAGCGGCTTCATCCCCTGGGATGACAGCCACCACCCCGAGCTCTCGCAGACCAATGGCGTGCCCGATGGCAAGTGGTGCTTCATCAACGGCAACAACACGCCGCGCATCGCGCTGATCGACCTGGGCACCTTCAAGACCCAAAGCATCATCGAGATCCCCAACAGCGCGGGCAACCACTCCTCCCCCTTCACCACCGGCAACAGCGAGTACGTGGTGGCCGGCACGCGCTTCAGCGTGCCCATGGGCAGCGATGCGCAGCGCGACGTGCCCATCAGCACTTACAAGGAGAACTTCAAGGGCACCGTGTCCTTCATCCATCCCGATGCCGAGACCGGCAAGATGGACATCGCCTTCCAGATCGTGACCCCTGGCGTGAACTTCGACCTGAGCCACGCGGGCAAAGGACCGAGCGAAGGCTGGTTCTTCTTCAGCTGCTACAACACCGAGCAGGCCTACAGCCTCCTGGAGGTGAACGCCAGCCAGCGCGACAAGGACTTCATCATGGCCGTGAACTGGAAGATGGCCGAGCAACTGGCCAAGGAGGGCAAGGGCAACCGCGTTCCTGGCAAGCATTACAGCAACTGGTGGAACCACAAGACGCACAGCAGCGAGAGCACCGTGCATGAGGACGTGCTCCAGCTCGATCCGAAGGATCATCCGGGGCTGCTCTACTTCATGCCCTGCCCCAAGAGCCCGCATGGCTGTGATGTGGACCCCACCGGCAAGTACATCGTGGGAAGCGGCAAGCTGGCCGCATTAATCCCCGTGTTCAGCTTCGAGAAGATGCAGAAGGCCATCGCCGCCAACGACGTGGAGGGCGATTTCGCAGGCATCCCCGTGCTGAAGTACGAGAGCGTGCTCCACGGCGAAGTGAAGAAGCCCGGCCTCGGGCCCCTGCACACCGAGTTCGATGCCAACGGCAACGCCTACACCAGCTTCTTCGTGAGCAGCGAGATCGTGAAGTGGAACGTGGAGAAGCTCGAGGTGGTGGACCGCGTGCCCACCTATTACAGCATCGGCCACCTCTGCGTGCCCGGCGGCGACAGCAAGCAGCCCTGGGGCAAGTACGTGATCGCCTACAACAAGATCACCAAGGACCGCTACCTGCCCACCGGGCCGGAGCTCACGCAGAGCGCGCAGCTCTTCAGCATCGATGGCGACAAGATGGAACTGCTCCTCGATTTCCCCACCACCGGCGAGCCGCACTACGCGCAGGCCTGCCCGGCCGACCTGGTGAAGCCCCGCGAGGTGAAGTTCTTCAAGATCGATGAGAACCAGCACCCCTACGTGGCCAAGGGCGAAGGCGAGACCAAGGTGGAACGCAAGGGCAAGGAGGTGCACATCTGGATGACCACCATCCGTTCGCACTTCGCACCGGACAACGTGGAAGGCGTGAAGATGGGCGACGAGGTGTACTTCCACGTGACCAACCTGGAGCAGGACTGGGACGTCCCGCATGGCTTCGCCGTGAAGGGCGCCGCGAACGCCGAGCTGCTCATCATGCCCGGCGAGACCCAGACCCTGAAGTGGGTGCCCGACCGCGTGGGCGTGTGGCCCATGTACTGCACGGACTTCTGCTCCGCGCTGCACCAGGAAATGCAAGGCTACATCCGCGTATCGCCGGCGGGCAGCAATGTGGAGCTGGTGGGCCGCGTGGTGAACGATAACGCTGCCGCCAACTAAGCAGCACCAACCTCTTGCGACGGCCCCGGCACACGTCGGGGCCGTCGCATAAATGAACAGACCATGAGGATCATCTCCCGCATCATGATCGCGCTCTCGGCCCTGGCGCTGCTCGTCCTGCTCTTCGCGCCCATCTGGCGCATCGACCTGCAGGCGCCGCAATACCCCGAAGGGCTCTTCATGCAGATCTGGGCCGATCACTTCTCGGGCGACGTGGAGAAGATCAACGGGCTCAACCACTACATCGGCATGGCCCACATCGAGGACGAGATGTTCGCTGAGTTCACCTACCTGCCCAAGGTGCTCGTGGTGCTCGCCATCCTCGGCTTGGTGGCCGCCATCTGGGGCCGCAGGATCCTGCTGGTGGCCGGTCTGGTCACGCTCTCGGTATTCTGCGCGTGGGCGCTCTGGCGCATGTGGGACTGGGGCTACAAGTACGGCCATGAGCTCGATCCGCGCGCGGCCATCAAGGTGGAAGGCATGGCCTACCAGCCACCGCTCATCGGCCATAAGCAGCTGCTCAACTTCGATGCGTGGTCAACCCCCGATATCGGCGGCTGGATCCTCTTCGGCGTGATGGCGCTGCTGGGCGGCGTGTACTTCATGGAGGTGCGCGACCTTCGGAAGAAGCTGGCCGCGCGCAGAGCGGCGAAGGCATGAATCGGTTCACCGTTGCGTTGCTGGCCCTGCCCCTCGCGCTCATGGCGTGCGGGAAGCGCGCGCCGTCCATCGACTTCGGCAAGGCCGAGTGCGCGCACTGCCGCATGAACGTGGTGGACCAGCAGTTCGCGGCCGCGCTGGTCACGGTGAAGGGCCGCCAGTACGTGTTCGATGATCTGGCCTGCATGGTGCAGCATGTGGCTGAGGGCGCGGTGGCCGAGGATCAGGTCGCCGCTTGGCACGTGTGCGACCATGCGCATCCGGGCGTGCTGCTCGATGCCACGGCAGCGTTCTACCTGGCTGGCCCGGCCTTCCGCAGCCCGATGCGCGGCGATGTCGCCGCCTTCGCCACGGAGGCCGATCGCGCGAAAGCCGGCAACCAGGGCGCCGTCCCGTTGGATTGGAACGGCGCGCGAACGGAAGCGCTGAAATGACCATGGCGCCGACGGCCCGGCTGCTGATCGTGGCGCTGGCCCTGGCCACCGCGATGGACGCTTCGGCGCGCACATGGCGCCATTCGGCGCGAGCGGGCCTCAATGCATTGATCCAACGCGCGCAGCCGGGCGACACCATCCGGATCGCGGGAACGGTGGCCGAAGGGACCATCCTGCTGAACAAGCGCCTCGTGCTCCTGGGCGAGGCGAACGCCGTGGTGGATGGCGGTGGCCGTGGCGACGTGATCATCGTATCGGCCGACAGCATCACCGTGAAAGGCCTCACCGTGCGTGGCGCGCGGCACAGCAGCCTGGAGGACATGGCCGGCATCAAGGTGAGCAACTGCCGGGGCGCCCGGATCATCGGCAACACCCTCGACCGCTGCTTCTTCGCCATCTACCTGAACAACGCGCACGGAGCGCTGCTCGAAGGCAACCAGGTGAATGGCGATGTGGCCCATCCGGACAGCATGGCCAATGGCATCCACCTCTGGAAGTGCGATGGGGCCGCCATCCGCGGCAACCGCGTTCACCACCACCGCGACGGCATCTACCTCGAGTTCGTCACCGATTCGCGCATCGAGGGCAACCACACCTGGAGCAACCAGCGCTACGGGCTGCACTTCATGTTCAGCCACCGCGATGCGTACGAGCGCAACCGCTTCGAGGACAACGGCGCCGGCGTGGCCGTGATGTTCAGCAAGGAGATCAGCATGCTGCGCAACGAATTCCGGAATAACCTCGGCGGCAGCGCGTACGGCCTGCTCCTCAAGGAGATCAACGATGCGCGCATCGAGCGCAACGTCTTCGCCGGCAACACCGTGGGCATCCTGGTGGATGGCTGCAACCGCGCGCAGGTGCAGGAGAACGAGTTCCGCGGCAACGGCTGGGCCGTGAAGCTCTTCGCCAACAGCACGGCCACGGTCTTCGAGCGCAACACCTTCGCCGGCAATACCTTCGACATGACCACCAACGGCGACCTGGTGCTCTCGACGCTGCAGGGCAATTACTGGGACCGCTACAATGGCTACGACCTGGATCGCGACGGCCGCGGCGATGTGCCGCACCGCCCGCTGAGCATCTTCGCACTGGTGGCCGAACGCATGCCCTTCGCCATGGTGCTCTCGCGCAGCCTGATGGTGAACCTGCTGGACCAGAGCGAGCGCATCGTGCCCACGCTCACCCCGGCGGCGCTGGAGGACAAGCATCCGCTGATGAAGCCGCCCCATGGATAGGATCGTCATCGAAGGCCTCGGCAAGCGTTACGGCAGGCAATGGGCCTTGCGCGGCGTGAACGCGCGCTTCGCGCCCGGCGAAGTGGTGATGGTGATCGGCCCGAACGGATCGGGGAAGACCACCTTGATCAAATGCCTGCTCGGGCTGGTGCATGCCACGGAGGGCGGTATCGCCGTGAACGGCAGGCCCGTGGGCAAGGACCCCTCCTACCGCGCGGGCATCGGCTACATGCCGCAATTCGCGGAATTCCCGCGCGAGCTCACCGTGGAGCAATTGCTGCGCATGATGAACGACATCCGCGATGCGCGCTCAGGCTCCACGGACGACCGTTTGATCAAGCTGCTCGGCGTGGATGCGTTGCTGGACAAGCGCATCGGCGCGCTCAGTGGAGGCATGCGCCAGAAGGTGAGCGCCGTGCTGGCCTTCCGCTACCGGCCCGGGATCCTCGTGCTCGACGAGCCTACCGCCGGCCTCGACCCGGTGAGCGCTGGCAAGTTGCTCGATGCGGTGCTGCGCGCCAAGCGCGAAGGCGCCACGGTGATCATCACCTCGCACATCATGGAGGAGGTGCAGCGCCTCGGCGACCGCGTGGCCTACATGGAGGATGGCCGCCTGCGCTTCACGTTGCCACCGGAGCTCATCGTCGAAGCCACCGGCGAGAAGGCGTTGTCCGCAGCGCTTCCCAAGTACATCGCCCAGTTGCCCCCGCAGCATGTGGAAGGTCTGTAAGTACACCTTGATCGATCTGGCGCGGAACCGCTTCGCCCTAGGCTATGCGGTGCTGCTGCTCGCCATCACGGTGGGCCTGTTCATGCTCGAGCCGGACAATACCAAGGCGCTCATCACGCTCTCGCAGGTGGTGCTCGCCCTCACGCCCCTGCTCGTGCTCGTCTTCACCATCATCTGGCACTTCAACCAGTACGAATTCACGGTGCTGCTCGCGGTGCAGCCGCTCAAGCGTTCCGCCATTACACGGGCGCAGTACCTCGCGGTCTCCACGGCACTCGTCCTCTCCTTCCTCATCGGCGTGGGCCTGCCGCTCATGGCCTGGGCTCCAGGGCCCATCGCATTCACCTTGCTGCTCACCGGTGCCGCGCTCACGCTGGTGTTCTGCGCGCTGGGCCTCTGGATCGCGGTGCGCCAGCGAGACCGTGCGCGCGCCGTGGGCATCGGCCTGGCCACCTGGGTGACCATGATGCTGCTCTACGACACCTTCCTGCTGTGGGTCATGTTCACCTTCAGTGATCGTCCTATCGAGCCGTTGATCATCCCGCTGGCCGCGCTCAACCCCATCGACCTCTCGCGCATCCTCATCATGCTCCGCATCGACCTGGCAGCGCTGCTCGGCTACACGGGCGCGGTGTACCAGCAGTTCTTCGGAAGCGGTGGCGGCATGCTAGCCTCGGCGGCCGCGCTGCTGCTCTGGGCCGCAGTGCCCACCATGCTGGCAACGCGAGCATTCGCGCGCAAGGATCTCTGACGATCCATGAGCACAATCAGTCTGAGCCATTGAGGAACATCAGGAATCCATTCGTCCCTTGCGGGCAATATTGTACAGCACAACACACAAACCATGACACCCTTCAATCTCTTCCGCAGCACCCTGACGCTCTCGGCGTGCGTACTATTGTTCTCCTGTGGCGGCGGCGGTGAACAAGCGCCAGACGCAGCCAATGAGCCGCTCACCGATGGCGGCCAATCGACGGTGGTCGATGATCAATCACAGAAGAATGTGGTCGGCGTGGCCGTGGGCTCGGCGGATCACACCACGCTGGTCACAGCCGTGAAGGCCGCCGAACTGGTGGACGCCCTCAGCAACGCCGGGCCCTTCACCGTGTTCGCACCGACCAATGCGGCCTTCGACGCATTGCCCGCTGGCACGGTGGACGACCTGCTGAAGCCCGAGAAGAAAGCGGACCTGCAGACCATCCTTCAGTACCACGTCTTCGTGGGCGTGCTGAAGGCCGAGCAATTGCGCGACGGACAGGCCATCGACATGGTGGACGGAGGAAAGACCAAGATCACCATGGTGGACGGCAAGCCCACGATCAACGGCGCCAACATCGTGGCCAGCGTGCCCGCGAGCAATGGCATAGTGCACGTGATCGACAAGGTGCTGCTGCCCGGTTGATGCCCAGGCATCGCCCTCCCCATGCTTGAACGGGAGCGGTGAAAGTCGGCGGGGGCGCCCCTAAGGGCGCCCTCGTTGTTCCGAGTTTCGCCGTAAGGAACACGGAGCGATGTCCGGCATCGCTGCCCCATCGTGGCAGGTCGATGCGAGCCCGGGTCGTGATTGGCGCGCGTCAAGCGCCGAGATGACCAGCCCTGATGACATGATGCTGTCGTGACAGATACATTCGCCGCCCCGAGCAGGAAACCTGATGAGCGTCATCTTCCTCTTGATCGCCGTGAGCACCGTGGTGGCGCTCTTCTTCCTGGCGGCCTTCGTGCGCGCGGTGAAGAGCGGGCAGTTCGATGACGACCGATCACCGGCCGTGCGCATGCTCAACGACGACTCTCCGCGCCAAAACCAATGACCATGACCGAGCGCTTCCAGTACGACAACCGCATCGTCAAGAACTTCCTCTTCGTCACCATCCTGTGGGGCATCGTGGGCATGCTCGTGGGCCTCATCATCGCCGTGCAGATGGTGGCCCAGAACACCCCGCCCGATGCTTGGTACTTCTGGATCGCGCGGCCCTTCACCTGGCTGGGTGAGTTGGAATGGACCAAGTTCGGCCGCCTCCGTCCGCTGCACACCAACGCGGTGATCTTCGCCTTCGTGGGCAACGCCATTTTCGCCGGCGTTTATTACAGCCTGCAGCGCCTGCTGAAGGCGCGCATGTTCAGCGATGCGCTGGGCCGGATACACTTCTGGGGCTGGCAGCTCATCATCGTGCTCGCTGCTGTAACGCTGCCCTTGGGCATGACCACCGGCAAGGAGTACGCGGAGCTGGAGTGGCCCATCGACATCCTGATCACGCTGGTGTGGGTGGTGTTCGGCATCAACCTGTTCGGCACCATCCTCAAGCGCCGCGAGCGCCACCTCTATGTGGCTATCTGGTTCTACATCGCCACCTGGGTCACGGTGGCCATGCTGCACATCACCAACAGCATCGAGCTGCCCATCTCGCTCACCAAGAGCTATAGCTGGTACGCCGGCGTGCAGGACGCGCTGGTGCAGTGGTGGTACGGCCACAACGCGGTGGCCTTCTTCCTCACCACGCCCTTCCTGGGCCTCATGTACTACTTCATGCCCAAGGCGGCCAACCGCCCGGTGTACAGCTACAAGCTCTCGATCATCCACTTCTGGGCGCTCATCTTCCTCTACATCTGGGCGGGCCCGCACCACCTGCTCTACAGCGCGCTGCCCGATTGGGCGCAGAGCCTCGGCACGGTGTTCAGCATCATGCTCATCGCACCCAGTTGGGGCGGTATGCTCAACGGCCTGCTCACGCTGCGCGGCGCGTGGGACCGCGTGCGCGAGGATCCCGTGCTCAAGTTCATGGTGGTGGCCATCACCTGCTACGGCATGGCCACGCTCGAAGGGCCGCTGCTGAGCCTGAAGAGCTGGAACGCCATGGCGCACTTCACCGACTGGATCATCGCCCACGTCCACATCGGCGGCATCGGCTGGAACGGCATGCTCACCTTCGGCGTGGTGTACTGGATGGTGCCGCGCCTCTACGGCACGAAGCTCCACAGCCTGAAACTGGCCAATGCGCACTTCTGGCTCGCCACGCTCGGCATCGTGTTCTACGCCATCCCCCTGTACATGGCGGGCTTCTGGCAGAGCGGCATGTGGAAGGAGTTCACGCCCGATGGCTTCCTGAAGTACAAGAACTTCCTGGACACCGTGATGGAGATCAAGCCCGCGTACTGGCTGCGCGCGCTCGGCGGGCTGCTCTACCTCACCGGCGCCTGCATCATGGTGTACAACGTGGTGAAGACCGTGAAGTCCGGCGAGTTCATCGCGAATGAGGATGCTGAAGCGGCAGCGCTTGAGAAAGCCGCTGTCGAGGAAGGCGGCGGCCACTGGCACCGCTGGATCGAGCGGCGCCCCATCCAGATGCTCGTGCTGAGCCTGGTGCTGGTGGCCATCGGCGGCCTGTTCGAGCTGGTGCCCACCTTCCTGGTGAAGAGCAACATCCCTACGATCCGCAGCGTGAAGCCTTATACACCGCTGGAGCTGCAGGGGCGCGACATCTATGTGCGCGAAGGCTGCTACACCTGCCACAGCCAGATGATCCGGCCCTTCCGGAGCGAGACCGTGCGCTATGGCGAGTACGCCAAGGCCGGCGAGTTCGTGTACGACCATCCCTTCCAATGGGGCAGCAAGCGCACGGGCCCCGATCTGCTGCGCGAAGGAGGCAAGTATGGCCATAGCTGGCACTACTACCACATGTACGATCCCACCAGCATGAGCCCTGGCTCGCTGATGCCGCCGTATGCGCACCTCTACGAGCACGATCTTGACACAACCACCACGAAGAAGAAGATTGAAGCGATGCTCACCATGGGCGTGCCCTACGACCAGGAGCCCTATGGTCCCGGCTTCGCCGACCGCGCCAATGCGCACCTGATGAAGCAACGTGACGAGATCGTGGCTGGACTGAAGAAGGACAACATCGATGCCCCCGGCGACAAGGAGATCATCGCGCTGATCGCCTACCTGCAGCGCCTGGGCACCGACATTCAGGCCACGGAGTCCACCGAACGCTGATCGCCACGGCAATGCTCAAGTTCATCAAGGGCCACCTCACCTCCATCGATCACGTGGACCTCTTCCCCGTGATGGCCTTCGTCATCTTCTTCACCCTCTTCATCGGCGTGCTCATCTGGGTGCGCGCCATGCGCCGCGAGCAAGTGGACCACATGAGCGCGCTGCCCCTCGCCGATGATTGCAACAACGCCACCACCCACCATGCGCACTGAACAAAGCCAACTGCAACGGGCGCTTTCCGTAGCTGCCCTGGCCACCACCGCCTTGAGCGCAGCTGCCCAAGCAGCCCCGGCCAGCGCGCCCCTGATTCCTGCCAGTGGCACGGACAACAACATGCTGATGGGGCTGGCCTTGGCGCAGGGCGTGCTGATCCTGGTCATCAGCTCCATTCTGCGCAATTTGGCTGGCAACACCGGATGGATGGGCAGGCTCTCCAAGCGCACGACCAAGGCTGCCGCGCTGTTGCCGCTGCTGCTGGCAGCGGGCGGCGCCCAAGCGCAGGCTTACGTGGAGCCGAGCACGGCGCTGACCGATCAGCAGCTCTTCTACCTGCTGCTCGCGGTCAACTTTCTGCTTTTCGCGGCGCTCATGGTGCAGATCAACCAGCTACGCGCCATCATGCGCGCCATCACCGGCACCATGGAGGAGCAGCACGGCACGCCCACGGCCACGGGAGTTACAGTGATGCAGCGCATCTCGGCCATCCTCACCCGCCGCCCCAGCAAGGAAGCGGAGGAGCGCGAACTGCTCATGCATCATGAATACGACGGCATCCGTGAGCTGGACAACGTGCTGCCGCCCTGGTGGGTATGGCTGTTCTACGGCACCATTGCCTGGAGCGTGGTCTATCTGGTGAACATGCACGTGACCCAGACCTGGAACGATTCGCATGAGGAGTACACTGCGGAGATGGAGCAGGCCAAGGCCGATGTGGCGGCCTACGTGGCGAAGGTGGGCGCCGCCGTGGATGAGAATACCGTGACCATCACCACCGACGCGAGCGCGCTTGCTGCTGCGAAGGAGACCTTCATCAGCTATTGCGCCGCTTGCCATGGCCCCGATGCCGCCGGCTCGGAGGCCAGCGTGGGCCCGAACCTCACCGATGCCTATTGGATCCACGGAGGTGGTATTCAGGAGGTCTTCAGGACCATCAAGTACGGCGTGCAGGAGAAGGGCATGATCAGCTGGGAATCGCAGTTGAAGCCCAACGAGATCCAAGCGCTGGCCAGTTACATCCTCAGCCTGCAAGGCACGGGCGGCCCCACACAGAAGGCGCCGCAGGGCGAACTCTGGCAGGCGGCAGGCAACGCGCCGGCCGACAGCACCTCTGCTCCAGCCGATCGGGCTTCCGCGCCAGCCGCTGCGCCGGTGGCCGCGCTCTGACATGAGTCCGCAACCCGCGCATATGGCCCGCGACGCGCGCGCCGAAGCCGAGCGCGACGAGAGCTTCCGCGACTCCATCAGCACGGTGGACCGGCGCGGCAAGCGCATCTGGATCTACCCGAAGAAACCCTTCGGCAAGTGGACCACGCGCCGCCAATGGTTCGCCTACGCGCTGCTCGCGCTGCTGCTCACCGGCCCTTTCCTGCGCATCGGCGGCGAGCCGCTGCTCATGATCAACCTGCTGGAACGGCGCTTCGTGTTCTTCGGCCAGACCTTCTGGCCGCAGGACTTCCTGATCTTCGTGATGGGCTTCCTTGCCTTCATCGTCTTCGTCGCGCTCTTCACGGTGGCCTTCGGCCGGCTCTTCTGCGGATGGGCCTGCCCGCAGACGGTCTTCATGGAGCACGTCTTCCGCCGCATCGAATACTGGATCGAAGGCGATTGGAAGCATCAGCAATTGCTGAACAAGGAGCCTTGGTCAGCCAGCAAGCTCGGGAAGAAGTCGTTGAAGCATGCGGCGTTCTTCGCCATCAGCTTCATCCTCGGCAACACCTTCCTCGCCTACCTCATCGGCAGCGAGGAGCTGCTGCGCATCATCACGGAGCCTCCCGGGCAGCATCTGGGCGGCCTCACGGCCATGCTCGCGTTCAGCGGCGCCTTCTACGGGAATTTCGCGTTCTTCCGTGAGCAGGCCTGCACCACTGTGTGCCCGTACGGCCGCTTGCAAGGCGTGCTCATGGACCGCAAGAGCGTGGTGATCGCCTACGACCATGCGCGCGGCGAGAAGCGCGCAACGTGGCGCAAGGGCGAGGATCGCACGGCCGCGGGCAAGGGAGACTGCATCGATTGCAAAGCCTGCGTGCATGTATGCCCAACGGGCATCGACATCCGCAACGGCACACAGCTGGAATGCGTGAACTGCACCGCATGCATCGACGCGTGCGACCACATCATGGGCAGCGTGGGCCTGCCGAAGGGCCTGGTGCGCTACGCCAGCGAGGATGAGATCAGCGCGAAGCAGCCTTTCACCTTCAACCTGCGGATGAAGGCCTACACCGGGGTGCTGCTCGTGCTCGTGGGAGCGCTCACTGCGCTCATCGCCACCCGTAGCGAGACGCGCACCACCTTCCTGCGCACGCCGGGCATGCTCTTTCAAGAGCGCCCCGATGGACGCATCAGCAACCTGTACGCGCTGAAGGTGGCCAACAAGACGCCGCACGAACTGCCCTTGCGCTTCGAAGTGCTCAATGTGGAAGGTGGCGAAGTGATGCTGGTGGGCAAGCCCATCACCTTGCAGCCCGGTGAACTGGCCAGCGGCGAGGCCTTCCTGATACTGCCCAAGGAAGCGGTGACCACGGTGAAGAACAGAGTCGTCGTTGGCGTCTTCAGCGGTGATGAACTCCTGGAGAAAGTGAGGACCAACTTCCTGGGGCCGATCAACGGACAAGCGCCAAGATGATGCGGGGCACATGTCATGCGCCCGTGACGTCGAGGCACTGCCTCGACCGAGATGATCTGGTGCCAGGGAGAAAGTGAATTACAGAACTCAAGACACGCGGACATGAACTGGGGGAAAGGACTTGCCATCAGCCTCATCGCCTTCGCCGCGATGATGGCCGCTTTCGGGATCGCGAGCGCGCGACGCACCGAAACGCTGGTGACCGAGAACTACTACGCGGAGGAACTCCGCTACCAGGACCGCATCGATGCGCAGGTCCGGGCCCGTGCGCTGAGCGCGCCCGTGCGCATCACGGTGGGCGAGGATCGCGTAAGGATCCAATTCCCCGGCGAGATGACCGGGAAGGTGATCACGGGCCAATTGAGATTGCTGCGGCCCAACGATGCACGCGCCGATCGCGAGTTGGCACTCTCTGCGGATCCGGACGGGTCGTTCGTTTCTCAAGCGCTCGGTCTCTGGCCCGGCAGGTACGATGCCACCTTGGAGTGGCAGGTCGGCGGCATCGCTTATCACTCCGCGGAGATGCTGGTGGTGCAATGAATCCAATGCTCGGCACGTCGTTGATCCTGGGGGTCGCTGGCAGCGCGCACTGCCTGGGCATGTGCGGCCCGATCGCGCTGGCCGTGCCTTCGCCGCGCAACGAGTGGCGCTCAAGGCTCTCGAGCACCTTGCTGTTGAATACGGGTCGCATCGTCACCTACGCGCTCATCGGGGCGGCCTTCGGCGCATTCGGACACGGCTTGCGGCTCGCGGGCCTGCAGCAAGCCGCATCCATCGTCGCAGGCGTCGTCCTGCTGGTGAGCATCGTGGTGCCAGGGCTCCTGGAGCGTTGGCTGCCCGCATCACGCGGCGTGGTCCTTATTGGCCGCTTGCGGTCGGTGCTGG
>CAZFBP010000020.1:0-21571 GCA_964517255.1 uncultured Chryseobacterium sp. | reverse complement strand
ATATTGTCCTTGCTGGCGTTGGGGTTGGCCTCGTCCGTGATCTTGCCCTGCTCATCGCAATAGCGGAAGAGGATGCGGTTGCTCTCCTTCAGCGCTTTCAGCGTATCGGCATCGGCGTGGTAACGGCCCTCGCCGTGCGCGATGGGGATCTTCAATGCCTTGTCCGGCACCGCGTTCGTGAGCGCGGTATCGCCTGTGCCGCGCCGGATCCACACATTCTTCGAGATGAACTGTTGTCCGGCATTGTGCAGCAACGCGCCAGGCAACAAGCCCGCCTCGCACAGCACTTGGAAGCCGTTGCAGACACCGAAGACCAAACCGCCCTTCTTCGCATGCGCGGCCACTTCCTGCATGATGGGCGAGAAGCGCGCGATGGCGCCGCTCCGCAGGTAGTCGCCGTAGCTGAATCCGCCGGGCAGCACCACCATGTCCACGCCCTTGAGGTTGTGCTCCTTGTGCCAGAGGCGTTCCACGGGCTGCTGGAAGTGCGTCTCCAAGACGTGGATCATGTCCTCATCGCAATTGCTGCCGGGGAAGGTGACGACGCCGAATTTCATGCGTTGCGCAGAAGCAATTGGTGCCTTGGCGCGGGGCCGAAGGTATCCGGCTCAACCTTTCGACGCCGTGCGCCGGAACCAGCGCGGCAGGATCACCGCGCCCACGAATAGGTAGAGGTAGTAGCTGAGCAGCCGCCACAGGATCACGATGGCGCCGATGAAGCCCGCCACGGGCAGCAGGTCGCGGAAGAAGCCGGCGAAGGCGATCTCCGCGATGCCGCTGCCGCCGGGCGTAGGGCTGATGAGCAGGATCACCCACATGATGAGCTGGCGCGCATAGAGCAGCAAGTGGTCGTTCACGGTGAAGAAAGCCGCCGCGATGAGATTGATCACCAAAAAGCGGCTGGCCCACGAGAAGCAGGTGGCGCCGAAGGCCTTCGCCCAGAACCGCTTGGGCTTGCCCTTCAGCTCGATGCCCGTGGTCTCGATGTCCTCGCCCACCTTCACCACTTGCGGGCGCCACCTCCGCAGGAAAGGCAGTTTGAATACGTGCAGCAGCAACCATTTGAAAGCGCGCGGCCGGAAGAAGACGCTGTAGAAGATGATGGCCACCAGCAAGAGGATGAAGCAGTAGCCGATCCAGAAGATGGTCTGCACGGGCAGGCCCCAGAAGGCATTGTCGAGCTCCTCTGGGAACAAATGCTCCATGCCCACGCCGAAGAAGACGAGTGGCACCATGATCACATAGAAGAGTTCGTCCATGAGCGCGGTGACGAGCACGATGGCCGTGGCGCGGCCCAGCGCGATGCCCTCGCGGCCGATGATGAACATGGCCACGCCTGAGCCGCCTACCACCGAGGGCGTGAGCGCCGATGCGAATTCCCACAGGAAGGTGACGTTGAAGCTCTGGCGCCAGCTGAGGTGGCCATCGCTGAGCACGCGGATGCGGTAGATGTAGCCGAGGTCGCGGAAGGCGGTGGCCATCACGGCGAGCACGATCCACCAGGTGCTTTGCCAGGTCCAGTTGATGCTGCGCAGCGTTGCGCGCGCGGTCATGCGGCGGTAATCGCCCTGGCCTTCGCCCACCGGATTGAACTCGGCAGCATCGCCCGCATCCACGATACCGTTGCCGTTGGCGTCGACCCACGCGTGATCACCGGCGCCATTGCCCACCAGCTCATAGCGTTCCTTGGCCAGATCGCGCCACAAGAGCCAGCCCGCCGCCACCATGCCGATGAGGATGGGGATGAGCACGCGCCTCAACCGGAAGGTGCTCCGGAACTTCTGTTCGCTTTCCTGCGCGTCGTGCTCCATCGCTCTGGGTCCGGGCTAAAGGTATCCGTGCGCACTTTCGCCGCCGCACATGGACCGCCGAGCACGCGCGCACCTCGCGCTCTTCGTCGTGAATGCCATCTACGGCATCAACTACGTGGTGGCCAAAGGCCTCATGCCGCAGGTGATCGGTGCCAGCGGCTTCATCCTGTTGCGCGTGGTGGGGGCAGTGGCGCTCTTCTGGCTGTTGCGCGCATGGCGCCCGGAACGCGTGGCATGGTCCGATGCAGGCCGTCTCTTCCTCTGCGCGCTCTTCGGCGTGGCCCTCAACCAGCTCATGTTCTTCCATGGCCTCATGCGCACCTCGCCGATCAACGCGAGCATCATCATGGTGGCCACGCCCATCCTGGTGCTCGTGCTGTCGGGCGTGCTCATCGGCGAGCGCATCACGCGGACGAAACTGCTCGGCGTGCTGCTCGGTGCTGCTGGTGCGCTCCTGCTCATCGGGCTGAAGCCGAAAGGAGGCGCAACGGGCGCTACCATGCTCGGCGATGCCTTCATCCTGATCAACGCCATCAGCTACGGCCTCTACCTCGTGCTCGTGAAGCCGCTCATGCGCAAGTACACGGCGGTCACGGTGATGGCGTGGTGCTTCTTGATCGGGCTGGTGATCGTGCTGCCTTTCGGCTTGGGCGAGTTCGCGGATCTGACTTGGTCATCACTCAGCACCCCCGTGATCCTGGCCATGGCCTTCGTGGTGGTCATGGTCACCTTCGTGGCCTACTTGCTGAACACCTGGGCGCTGGGCGTTGTGAGCCCGAGCGTGGTGGGCATCTACGTCTATATGCAACCGGTGCTCGCAGCCCTGATCACCTGGCTGTTCATGCGCATCGGGCCAGAGCGCATCGGCATTCCGGGTTCATACGACGCCTCCCTCGGCTGGCAACAGGGCTTGTGCGCAGCGCTGATCTTCACGGGCGTGCATTTGGTGAGCCGTGCCGATCGGATGAATTAGCTATTCATTGTCGGCTCTGTTCCTACATGTCTGAAAGGAAGGTGCGCCCCCCTTCACTTTCATAACTTCCCTGACTTCTATTTACTCCTTCACCCAACGCCCAGTGGCACGCAAGCGGCCATCCAAGTCGGTGGCGCGATACACGAAAACACCCGGTGGCAGTTCTTGTGCATCGAAGCGCGCTTGGCCCTGCCTGATGGGCGCACTTCCCACCGCACGGCCCAAGGCATCCAGAACGAACACGTTGCCGTTGCGAGACACACCATTGAGCATCAGCGAGAATCCATCCGTGCCGGGGTTGGGCATGATGGTCTGCGTACCGTCGTGGAGATCCTCCGGTACACCTAACGTGTAGTCGCACGTTTCTTGTTGCAGGACGCTGTAAGCGATCTCGTTGTCCTCGTAGCAGCGCAGTTCGCGCACCACAGAGTTGGACCAGCCGCCGAATAAGCTATAGGGATGCACATAGATGCTCTTGAACCCGATCCGCTCGATCACCGTGTCGCTCGCCAACCAAGGCAGTGGCGGGTCTAAGCTCACTACCGAGTAGCGCAGGGGAATGCCATCGACAATCTTCAGTCCCGTCCCGGTGACCGTTAATTCAAAGGCATCGAGATAGCACACCAAGAGCCATTGCCCGCCCACCGGTAAGCCCAGGTCGTACAGCAAGAACCAATCGCTGCCATCCCAGAAGCTCACCTGATCCGCATTGGCCTTGGTGATCACGAAGCCGAGGTCTGATTGGAAGGTCCCGCCGTTCTGCCAATCATAACCACTGGCTGTCGCGTGCTTCAGCTTCGCCGTTTCTCCTTGTATCACGGTATCGCCGATGCACTCGGTGCGTACCACGCCAACAAGAGGCGCGCTGACAGCGGCATAGTTGTGATGCCACACGGCGCCGGGCGGGCACCAGACTTGTGCGTTTGCAATCGCTGCGTGAATGACGATAAGCAGCAAAGTGAAATGTCGGAAGTGGTTGCTTCTCATGGCTCATGCATTTGACCAGCACCTCAAAGGTGTTCCATCCAAGTGAAGTAACCAAGGAACTCTTGCTGGGTGTTGGAAGGATTCCGGGGGATTCGCGAATGCGCCATTGCTCACCCATGCTGCCTTTCTTTGCACGCCTCAACCGAACGCATGCTCCTATCCATGACCGGCTTCGGCCGCGCCGAAGGCGTGGTGAAGGACCGCAAGGTCACCGTAGAGATCCGCGCCTTGAATAGCAAGCAGCTCGACCTCTTGCTGAAGCTGCCGAGCATCTACCGCGATCGCGAGCAGGAGCTGCGGCAAGCGCTGGGCGAAGAGCTCGTCCGGGGCAAAGTGGATGTGTTCGTGAGCGCCGAATCGCTGCACGCCACCAAGCACACCAGTTTCGACCGCGAACTGATCAAGGCCTACTACGCCGAGCTGAAGGCCATCCGCGATGAGGCCGCTCCGGAAGTCAGCACCGACCTCTTCGCGCAAGTGCTGCGCCTGCCCGATGTGAGCACCACCACCAGTGATCGCGCCGATGATGCCGAATGGACTGGTGTGCGCGCTTTGGTGACCGATGCGCTTCGCGCCTTCAAAGCCTTCCGCGCCAACGAAGGCGCCAAGCTCGAAACGGAACTGAGTCAACGCGCGCATGGCATCGCATCGCTGCTCGATCAAGTGGCCGCGCTCGATGCCTGCCGCCAGGACCGCACACGCGAGCGCCTCCGCGCCAAGCTCGCCGACCTGAAAGCCGAGGTGGACGAATCGCGCTTCGAGCAGGAGCTGATCTACTACCTGGAGAAACTCGACATCACCGAGGAAAAGGTGCGCCTGAGCGCGCATTGCGGGCACTTCGCGGAGACCCTTGCGCTGAAGGAGCCGCAAGGCCGGAAGCTCGGCTTCATCACCCAGGAGATGGGACGCGAGATCAACACCATCGGCTCCAAGGCCAATGATGCGGCCATCGCACGGCTGGTGGTGCAGATGAAAGATGAATTGGAGAAGGTGAAGGAGCAATTGCTCAACGTGCTTTGATGAAGGGCAAAGCCATCATCGTATCGGCCCCATCGGGCGCAGGGAAAACGACCATTGTGCGGCACCTGATGGATCGCGGGTTAGGGCTCGCCTTCAGCGTGAGCGCCACCACGCGGCCCATGCGCTCCAGCGAGCGCGACGGCCACGATTACTGGTTCCTCTCGGAGGAGGAATTCAAGCGCCGTATCGCCGCAGGCGACTTCGTGGAATGGGAAGAGGTGTACCCCGGCCGCTTCTATGGCACCTTGCGCGAAGAGGTGCTGCGGATCCAAGGCGAAGGGAGGTATCCGGTCTTCGATGTGGATGTGGAGGGCGGGCTCAACCTGAAGAAGGAATTCGGTGAGGATGCGCTCGCGCTGTTCATAGCGCCGCCATCGCTGCAAGCCTTGGAGGAGCGCTTGAATGCGCGTGGCACCGAATCGCCGGAGAGCCTCGCGAAACGCGTGGGCAAAGCCGCGCACGAACTCTCCTACGCGCCGCGCTTCGATTGCGCGGTGGTGAACGACGACCTGAATGGCGCTTGCGCTGAGGCAGAGGCGCTCGTGCGCGATTTCCTCGCACGATGAGAATCGGACTTCTCTTCGGCACCTTCGACCCGCCGCACAGGGCGCACATCGCTGTCGCGGATTACATGCGTCAGAAGTGGGGCTTCGATGCCGTGTGGCTCGTCGTCACGCCGTTGAATCCGTTCAAGCAGCACCAGCCCATCAGCGCCGATGCGCACCGCGTGGCCATGGTGAAGCTGGCCTCGCAGGCCCATCCCGGATTGGAAGCCTGCGACGTCGAGCTGGGCCTTTCGCAACCCAGCTACACGGTCGATGCCCTTCGTGCCATGCGCACGCAATGGCCCGGCAACACCTTCAGCCTCATCATCGGCAGCGACAACCTGCAATCGTTCCACCGCTGGAAGGAGCCGGACGCGATCCTTGCGCACCACGACGTGCTCGTGTACCCACGCCCAGGCGCCGACATGCACGGAACGCTGAGCCCCTACACGAGCCATGCGCGCGTGCACCTCGTAGCCGATGCACCGGTGATGGACAACTCATCCACCAAGTTGCGCGAGTTAGTGGGCAGCGGCGCGCTCATCGGAAATCAGGTCGAGCCTGCGGTCGCCGCATACATCCGCGAGCACGGACTTTATCGCAACTGAGGCATCGGATCGGTTTGCCGCGCGGCGTTCACCAGGTGATCGCGCAGCACGCGCGCGGCACGCTCGAAGCCAAGCTCGTTCACCACGTGCAGGTCGCACAAATGCCGGTACGGCAGCAGGAATTCGCGGTAGGCGGGCAGCACATGGTGCTCCCATTGGTAGCGTACATCGGCCTCGCCATAGCCTCGCTCGCGTGCATCGCGCTTCAGCCGCCGTTCCAACTGGCTGGCCTCGCTGGCGTCGATGAACACGCGCAGGTCGAAGAGGTCGCGCACCGGCTGGTGGTGCAGCACGAAGAGGCCCTCGACCAGGATGATGGGCGCGGGCTTCAGCTCAATCATCTCCGGCTCCTTGCCCTCCGTGTTGAAGGTGTACTCCTTCCGGTGGATGGGAACACCTGAGACGAGTGCGTGCAGGTCGCGCGCCAACGCATCAAGGTCGATCGCGGTGGGCAGGTCGAAATTGATGCGGCCATTGGGGTCGATGGCCTGCTGCTCCTTCGGGTGGTAATAATCGTCCTGCGATACGGTGCAGCTCATGCCGGGCGGCAGGGCCTCGCGCAGGGCGCGCACCAAGCTGGTCTTGCCCGATCCGCTGCCTCCAGCGATACCTACCAGGTAGGCGGCCCGTTGCATCTGTCTCAACCCGTTTGGCGGGAGCGCCGAAAGTAGGAGGCGCCCTTCGGGCCGCACACTTTGGCACAGCGGTTGACAGTTATCCATCAGGAACCAACCCCCAGACCACATGAATCGCTACCTGAAGCTCAAGAAAGCCGCCCGCGACCTGATGCTGGCCGGCCAGGTTGACCGCTACATGCATGCCCTTCGCCTGATGCACGGGCTTCGCGCTTCCGGCGGCACGGCGGAACGCCCCGTGGGCCTGGCCTGACCGCACGATACGCGCTTGGGGCCCCAGCCACAGGCTGGCAAGCGCGCTGCCATGGGCCCCGGTTTTGGTGAAGGAGCGGCGGTGCCCGGGAGGGTGCCGCCGCCTCCATTACCCCCCCCGCGATCCTTTTCCGGGAAGTGCCGTAGAAGGCCCCATGACGAAGAAGGACAAGATCGCCTTCATCAAGAGCAGCAAGCGGAAAACGCACGTGTACAATGACCTGAACCGCTACTCGGACCAACAGCTCGACGACGTCATCCGGGAGATCGTGCAGGGCCTGATCCGCGAGAGCGAGATCATCGCCAACGCATACATCAACGGGTACCGTTAGCGAGCCGCGTCCAACGCCTGCTGCTGAAGGCGGAACGCCTTAGGCTACGGGGCCCCTCCACCGATCGGTGGCAGGGGCCTCGCAGCTTTTATGGGCGCGCCTATCTTCGGCACATGCCCGCCCCACTCACCAAGCGCTGGCGCCTGAAGCCCGCACCGGACCCGAAGGTCGTGGCCGAGCTCACCTATGAGCGCTGCCCGGAATCGGCGGCCACCATTCTGGCGCAGCGCGCCATCGCGGACAAACGAATGGCCGCGCACTTCTTCCGCCCCGTGCTGTCCGACCTGCACGACCCCTTCCGCATGGCCGGCATGCAGCAGGCCGTGGAGCGCATCGAACGCGCCCTGGGCGATAACGAGCGCATCATGGTCTTTGGCGATTACGATGTGGATGGCACCACAGCGGTGGCGCTCGTGTACGGCTTCCTCGCCCATTACACCGGCAACATCACCTTCTACATCCCGGACCGCTACGCCGAGGGCTACGGCATCTCCACCCAGGGCATCGACAAGGCCAAGGAGGAGGGTGTGGGCCTGATCATCGCGCTCGATTGCGGGATCAAGTCGATGGACAAGGTGGCCTACGCGAAGGAGCGGGGCATCGACTTCATCATCTGCGACCACCACTTGCCGGGCGAGCAGCTGCCTGATGCCGTGGCCGTGCTGGACCCCAAGCGCCCCGACTGCCCTTATCCCTTCAAGGAGCTCAGCGGCTGCGGCATCGGCTTCAAGCTGATGCAGGGCTTCGCGCAGCGCAACAACATCGCCTTCGATGACCTGTTGGCCTCGCTCGACCTGGTGGCCATCAGCACCGCCTGCGACATCGTTCCGGTGACGGGAGAGAACCGTATCCTCAGCCATTTCGGATTGAAGGAGTTGAACGACACTCCGCGGCCCGGCGTGCGCGCCATCCTCGGCATGGCCAACGTGAAGAAGCGCCTCGGCGTGGGCGACCTGGTATTCAGCATCGGCCCGCGCATCAATGCCGCTGGCCGCATCGAGCATGGGCGAAAGGCGGTGGAGCTGCTGCTGGCGCACGAGGATAGGCATGCCGCATCCATCGCCACGCTCATCGATGGCAACAACAGCCACCGCCAGGAACTGGACCGCAACATGACGGAGGAAGCGCTCGCGCACATCGCCGACGATGCTTGGCAGCAGGGATCATGGAGCACGGTGGTATTCAACCCGGCATGGCACAAGGGCGTGGTGGGCATCGTTGCCTCGCGCCTGGTGGAGCGGCACTACAAGCCTACCGTGGTGCTCACCGCAAGCAACGGCAAGGCCGTGGGCAGTGCGCGCAGCGTGAAGGGCTTCGATGTGCATGAGGCGATCAGCGCCTGCGGCGACCTGCTCGATCAGTACGGCGGCCACATGTACGCGGCGGGCCTCAGCATGCCGGTGGAGAACGTGGAGACCTTCCGCAGGCGGTTCGATGAGGCGGTGCGCGCCACCATCAAACCCGAACAGCGCGTGCCCGAGGAGGAGGTGGATCTTGAGCTTCGCCTCGCCGCGATCGATGATGGCCTGCTGCGCGTGATCCGCCACATGGCGCCCTACGGACCCGGCAACATGCGGCCCGTCCTCCTCGCGCGCGGCGTGGTGGATACGGGCAGCGCGCGCATCGTGGGGGAGCACCACTTGAAGATGCGGCTCGCGCACCCCGACGACTTGCGCCGATCCTACGATGCCATCGCGTTCAAGCAAGCCTCGTGGCTCGATCAGGTGAAGAGCGGCAAGCCCTTCAGTGTGCTTTACGCGATCGAGGAGCATGAATGGCAGGGCCGTGTGAGCACGCAGCTGAACATCAAGGACATCAAGCCGGGCACCGAAGGGCTGCTCGTGGGAGAGCGCATGATGGAGGAATTGAACCGTTGACCACCGCACTCATCGAAGCACGCATGAAGAAGCTCTCCATGCTTTCGCGAACGGCCCTTGCCGTGCAGCTCGCTATCGCGCAGCAGGCAAGCGCGCAGACGCCCACTTGGAGCGACGATGTAGCCTGCATCGTTTACTCGCACTGCGCCACGTGCCACCACGATGGAGGTCCGGCGCACTTCAGCCTTATGAGCTACGCGGATGGCTATTGGTGGCGCAATGAGATGCGCGATGCCACGCAGGCCAGGCTGATGCCTCCCTGGCCGGCGGACGAGGAGTATCGCCCGCTGGCCCATGAGCGGCTGCTCACGCAGGAGGAGATCGACATCATCGCCGCATGGGTGGATGGCGGCGCGGCGGAAGGCAATGCGCAGAACGCCCCGGCGCCGCCGGTCTACTCTAACGAAGCCGTGATCACGAATCCCGATATCACGGCGATCATGGACGATTACGCGATCCCTTCATCCACAGCCGACCTCTACCGCTGCTTCGTGCTGAACATCAACAACCCCTCAGACTCGTGGATCACCGCCCTCGAGGTGGTGCCAGGGAACCGCGAAATGGTTCACCATGTGCTCGTGTTCCAGGACGCCTCCGGACAGGCGCAGATCCTCGACGCGCAGGACCCCGCGCCGGGCTACACAAGCTTCGGGGGCATCGGCGTGGCCGGGGCCGACCTCATCGGCGTATGGGTGCCTGGGTCGGAGCCTTTCTACACGCCTTCGGGCATGGGCATCAAGTTGCATGCGAACGCCGACATCGTGATGCAGGTTCACTACCCGGCCACGACAGACGTGGAGATCGACAGCACGCGTGTGAACATCGAGCTGGGAACGGCTCCCTTCATGCGTGAGCTAGCCATCGATGCGATCCTGCACCACGACAACATGACCAACGGTCCGCTGGTGATTCTCCCCGACCAGGTTCGCACATTCAATCAGCAGTACACCGTGCCTGTGAACGCCACGATCACGGCCATCGGGCCCCATGGCCATCTGATCTGCCGCAGCCTGAAGAGCTGGGCCGTGAAGCCGGGAGGCGAATTGGTTCCGTTGATTGACATCCCGCAATGGGATTTCCGTTGGCAGGACATCTATGCCTTCCGCAACCCGATCTATCTGCCGGCCGGCACGGTGATCCACAGCGAAGGTGTGTACGACAACACCAGCACGAATCCGAGCAACCCGAGCGATCCTCCGCAATTGGTGACCGCTGGCGAGGCCACCACTGACGAGATGTTCCTCTTCTTCTTCGCCTGGACCTTGGGGCTGCCAGGCGACGAGTCCATCGTCATCGATGACGGCGCTCACGTTGAGCATCACCTCGGTTGTGAGACGAGCTTCTCGGTTGGTTTGAGCGAACCGGTCGCCACGCCATTGCGGATCATGCCGAATCCGGCAACGGAAGGGATCACGATTTCGGGAGCGTCTGAATCGAGCGCCCGCATCATCGATGCAACTGGCCGTGTCGTGCGCATAGCATCGCTCACGATGCAAGAGACGTCCGTTGATCTGGCCGCGTTGCGCCGCGGGCCGTATGTTGTTGAGCTGCTGCATCGCGACGGAACGATACAGCGCGCCACCGTGGTCCTTGAATGATGATTGATCTCGGCGATGAGCACTTCATGCGGCAGGCCCTGAAAGAGGCGGAGCAGGCCTTCAAGAAGGATGAGGTACCGATCGGCGCGGTGGTGGTTGGCGGCGGTCGCATCATCGCTCGAGCGCACAACCTCACTGAGGCACTTAACGATGTGACGGCTCACGCAGAGATGCAGGCGATCACCGCCGCTGCGGAGGCCATCGGGGGCAAGTACCTGAAGGAGTGCACGCTGTACGTGACCGTGGAGCCCTGCCCCATGTGCGCCGGCGCATCTCAATGGGCGCAGCTGGGGCGCATCGTGTTCGGCGCCTTCGATGAGAAGAGCGGCTACCGGCGCATCGGCGGCGCACTATTGCATCCCAAGACCCAGATAACAGGCGGCGTGCTGGAGCCGGAGTGCGCCGATCTGATGAAGGCCTTCTTCAAGCGGAAGAGGGCGCTCTGAGGCTGCTACGGCAGCTGCTGCGCGCGCGTGTTGGTGGGCACGTTTCCGCCCACGTTCAGCAGGATGGGGTCGCGGTCGTTGCTGCCACCTGTGTAGCGCACGATGCCATCGAGATTCACGTCCTGCTGGTGATAGCCGGGAGCGCTTTCGTTGGTGGGCACGCTGCCGCCGATGTAGAGCAGGATCGGGTCGCGGTCGTTGCCATCGCCGGTGTAGCGCAGCACGCCCTCGCGCGCCACATCGCCGCTCCAGAGCATGGTGCGCCCGTTGCGCGTGCGCTGGGCCTCGGTGCCGTATGTGGCGGTGGCGGTGTTCGTGAAATCGATGGCGGTGGGCGCGGTGGTTAGCGAGACGGGGGCGGCGGTCATGGCGCCCAAGTGGTTGCGGTGGCGCGCGGTGACGTAGTAGGATCCATTGCCTGCGCGGAAGGTCACCGCCGTGCCGAGATCAACGTCCACCACATCACCATCGCGTTGCACCAGCGCGTTGCGCGTGGCGATCACGGTGGTCGGAGTCGTGGCGTCGCGCAGTTCCAGGAGCACCCAATCAACAAGGGCGTCATCGCCGGAGGTGGTCATGGCCGAGGCCGGTACGGTCTCGCCGCCGCCGAAGACCTGCGTGAAGCCTTGCGCGGTGTTGGGTTCGGTGAGCGGCAGGTGCCCGCCAGCGCGGAGGTTGTCCTGCATGCGGTCGGTGGCGTCGTCATACGGCCCGTCGAGCATGAGCCTGAGGGCCACGCGCACGCCGTTGCGCTCGATCACCACGTCATCCAAGTAGAGCCAGTTGCCGTAGTTGTTGATGGTGACGAAGCGCACGAGCACCTGGCCGCCATCGAAGGCGCTGAGGTCGTGGTCGTGCTGCTGCCATTGGCTGCATGCCGTAGGCGTCCAGGCCGAAGTCACGTAGGGGTTGGTCTGGAGCGCGGCGCCGAAGGCCTCGTAGAGCGTGGTCCAGGAGAGGCCGCAATCGCCGCTCGCCTGCACGCGTAGGCCATCGGGGTAGCTGGAGCTGTAGCCGCTGTAGGCATGCTTGTATTTCAAGCGCGAGCCGGCCGAACCCGCCAGGTCCACGCGCGGGGTCACGAGGCGGTCCTCCTGTCCGGGCGTGCTCACGGAGTAGTGGTCGATTGCCCATGCGCGCGTGCCCACGCATAGGTCCTGGCCGGTCACGGCCGCAGTGACCCACGTATTGCCGTTGTCCGGGTTCTCCAGGGCCCAGCCGCTCGGCACCGGAGCGGTGGTCTCGATGTTCGTGGCGTACGAAGAGGCCACCGTGGCGGGCGTGCTCAGGGTGATGGCGCTTGTCGCTGCGTCGTTCCCCGCGAACTGGTCGCCGATGAGGTTGGTGCTGGCCACCAGTGCATGCGCGCCGTTGCCGTTGATAGTGACGGTCTGCGTGAACGTGTAGGTGGCGCTGGCGCCCGACGCGATCGTGCCGGGGTAGGTCTCCGTCACTGTCGCTCCGCCATCGAGCTGGTAGCGCACCTCGAAGTTGGATTGCGCATTCTGCCCGAAGTTGCGCACCGTGACGCTCACGGGGCGGTTGGCCGCGGCGCAGTCGAACAGCGGGCCCTTTGGCGATAGCACTTCGGCGATGCCCATGTTGTTCGGCACCGGGGTGTCGTAGGCTTCCACTTGGTCTGAGCGGCTGGTGGAGAGCCCTTGGCTGGCGCTGGCCCCCAGGCCGCGGCGCGCGAAGGCAGCCCAGATGTGCGCCTGATTGGCGCCCCCATAGAGTGCTTGGTCGGCGGCGAGGATCGCGTCGCGGCCATCCACGAATCCAGGATTGCACGGCGTGAGCTTCAAGCCCTCGATCACCAGCTTCATGGCGATGTTGTTTCCGCCGGTTCCGTTGTAGATGTCAGGGTCCCAGCCATGCACGCCGATCAGCTCCCAGGTCATTTCCCAGAGCATGGTGCACCACACGAATCCGATGCCGTGCGGCTGGCTCACGCCGCTGTTGGTGCTGGCGTAGGTGTAATTGTTCGAGGCGAAGCTGGTGGTGTAACGCGCGGGCCTGATGCCCACGCCGGTGGTGGCCTGGCCCAGCACGTAGGTGCCCACGCCGCGTCCGGTCGTCCCGGTATCGCCCGGACGGATCGTCATCACGATGCCGAAGTAGTCGCTCCAGCCTTCGCCCATCTGCTCGGCGTTGCCCAGGCAGCTGGTGTTGGCGGGGCCGCCCACCAGGCGGTTGCTGATGCCGTGGCCGTACTCGTGCGCGATGATGCCATTGTCCAAGTCGCTGTCGCGGTTGGGCGTGGTGTAGGTCCACCTGAACATCTGCATGCGCGGGTTGCTGCCGTCGGGAGGTGTTCCGAAGTTGGCGTTGTTGGTTCCGCTGCCGTCCTGCGCATCCGCATCTACCGGGTCGCTCGCCGTGCCGCCGGTATTGTTGGCGTCGGTGTCGTCCTGTGCGCGGCAGTTGTTGCCCTGCGTATCGTTGAATTCAGCGCCAGCCGCCCCATCGGTGTCGTGCCAGCCATAGGGCGAGGCGATGCCGCCATCGAGCCAGGGCGCGTTGCTCAATGTGCGCGGGCCGTGGCTCGGGCTCTCGGTGGGCCAGTCGAACACGTTGTAATCGTTCGGCGCGGCGGGAGCGAAGTCCTCTTCAGGCGCATGCTCGCCGCTGACGTGGTGCGTGTGATCGTCCCAATCGCATTGCGCCACCCAATCGTTCCGGTCGAGCTCTTCTCCGGTGACGGCATCGATGCGCACGTTCCACCAGTGCGTGCCGTCAGGGGTGTAATGGCTCACGTTCCACGCCAGGCGCAAGGCATCGCCTTTGGGCTGGAACATGAGTTGAGCGGTGACGGGTTCGTTTCCGAAAGCGCTTCCATCGAAGATCGCCTTGCGCCCTTCATCCTCCGCGCTCAGAAGCTGCGGCATCGGCCTGCCTTGGAAGCTCCACGAAAGCACCTTCGCAGCGGCCGTTTCCGCAGTGATCGCAGGCGCCGTGGCGTTCACGCGCTTCTCGATGCCCGCGAAGGCGCCCACATTCGTCTTCAGAACCTCGCCGTTCAGGCGGGTGTGCACCGCGATATCGCCGTTCCATACTTCGATGCCCTGCCAGCGCTGGCGCAGGTACAGATGGCGCACGCCGCTGCCCTCGCTCACGTAATCATCCTTCACCACCAGGTCCGCGAGGTCGCTGGGGAGGAAGCCCGCCGCGCGCAATTCATCCGCGGACTGCTTTGGGAGATCGGCCGGGCGCTGAGCGATGACGAATGCCGGGAGCGACAGGAGGAGCGCCGGGGCCAGGAAAACATGCAACTTCATGGGTGGGGGTAAGGGGGGGGGCGCAAAATACCTCGGTGCGCCCACGCGGGGCAATGCCCCTGCGGCGCAATCGTGGACTCCTTACTCGGTGACGACGATGCGCTCCACCAGCCCGTCCGGTCCTTGGCCGATGCGCACGAAGTACACGCCCGCCACCGGCCGCTGCAGGCTCACGCGGGTCAGGCGGTCGTTGATGCCGTCGAGCCTTATCGGCACTCGCTGCCCGATGGCGTCGCGCACTTCAATGGCGACCTGCGCAGCCGGATGATCCAGCACGAACTCGCCTTTGCAGGGGTTCGGGAAGAGGCGCTGGCCGGCCCTGCGCGTTACGGCGACTACGCCGCTGAATTCGGAGGAACCGTCGTTGTCCACGACGCGCAACCGGTAATAATTGGTGCCGCTGAACGCGGCCGGATCCAAGTGCATGTACTCCGTGACCGAGAAGGAAATGCCTTGCGCAGCCACGCGGGCGATCTGCTCCCATCGCTCGCCATCCAAGGAACGCTGCACCTCGAAATGGCTGCTGTTGCTCTCGCTGGCGGTGCTCCATTGAAGGCGCACGCCTTCGGCGTGGTCCGTGCCCGTGAAGTGCAGCAGTTCCACCGGAAGCGAGGAGCTGCCCGTGAACCGCACGTTGTCCATGTACAGCGTGTTGCCGTAGCCGTTGACCCCTACGAAGCGCACTTGAACCGTCTGCCCATTGTAGGCGCCGATGTCAAGGTCGTTGGCGCGCCATTGGGCGCATGCTGCCGGCGTGTACGGGCCCGTGTTGTCAGGTGCGGTGGCCAGCACCGCGCCACTCTGATTGAGCAGCGTGTTCCAGTTGGCGCCACAGTTGCCGCTGATGTCCACGCGGAAGCCGTCGAAGAGCGAGGCGTTGTAGCGGGCGTAGGCGTTGTCGAATTTGAGGCGCGAGGCGGTGAGCGTGGCGAGGCTCACCAGCGGCGTCACCAAGCGGTCTTCCTGGCCTGCGCCGTTGTAATTGTAGTTGTCGATGAACCAGGCGCGCGAGGAAGTACAGGATGGTCCAGGGCCTATTGCCGGGATGATGGTGCTCCAAGTGTAGGCGTTGTCGGGGTTCTGCAAGGTCCAGCCGGCCGGCGTGGGGGAGGCGGAAGAGAGCCCTTCAGTGTACGGGGCGGCCACGGTGGTGCCCGCGCTCACCACCAGGCTTCGCGTCTTGCTGTTGTCTGCGGCGTAAAGATCGCCCGCGAGGTTGGTCTCCACATCCAAGGCATGCGTGCCTGCCGAGGGCACCGTGAAGGTGGTGGAGAAGGTGACCGTTGTGGAGGCGCCAGCGGCCAGCGGCCCCGGCATGTTCTGCGATACCCATGCGCCGCCATTCAGCCGGTAGCGCACGGGGAAATTGCTCTGCGCGTTGGCCCCGTAGTTCCGCACCACGGCACGCACGGTGATCGGCGCGGAAGAGCAGTGGAAGAAGGCGCTCTGCGGCTCGGTGATGCTCGAGACGCCGACGTTGGCGGTGATGGGGCTGCTGTAGGATTCCACTTGGTCGGTGCGGCTGCCCACCGTGCCCTGGCTGGCGCCGCTCCCCAGGCCGCGCCGCGCGAAGGCGGCCCACAGCGCCGTGTTGTTCGCCCCGCCGTAGAGGTTCTGGTCGGCCAGCAGGATCGCATCCCTCCCTTGCACGAACCCGGGGTTGCACGGCGTGAGCTTCATGGCCTCGATCACCAGGCGCAGCGCCCGATTGTTGCCGCCGGTGCCGGTGTAGATGTCGGGGTCGTACCCGTGCACGCCGATGAGCTCCCAGGTCATCTCACACAGGATGGTGCACCACACGAAGCCCATTCCGTGCGGCACGGTGAGGGCCGTATTGTTGGTGCTGGCGTAAGTGAAGCCATTCACGCCGAAGTCCGTGCTGTACGGCGCAGGACGGATGCCGCCGCCGGTGGTGGGCTGGCCCACGACGTAGGTGCCGATTCCGCGCGGCATGGGGCCGGTATCGCCAGCCTTCATGGTCACCATCAGCGCCAGGTAGTCGCTCCAGCCTTCGCCCATCTGCTCCACATTGGTAAGGCAGTTCACATTGGCAGGTCCGCCCACCAATCGGTTGCTTACCCCGTGTCCGAACTCGTGGGCGATCACCCCGTTGTCCAGATCGCTGGTGCGGTTGGGCGTGGTATAGGTCCACACGTACATCTGCATGCGCGGACGCGTGCCTTCGGCGGGCGTTGCGAAATTGGCGTTGTTGGTGCCGCTGCCATCGAGGGCATCGGCCAGCACGTAATCGTTGCCGGTGCCGCCGCGGCCGTAGTTGTTCTGCTGGAAATTGCCCGCCGGGTCGGTGAAGCCATAGCCGTAGAGTACGTCGTGCAGGAAGTTGTTCCAGTAGTACAGGTTGGTGATGAGCGCGCTCTGGTATGTGCTGGGCGCATTGGCCAGGTTGATCGGGAAGTCGAAGTCGAGGTTGGCCCCCCCGTCGGGCGCGAAGCCTGTGGTGGTCTCATTGTCATTCGCGATGTCCTCCTTGGCCCAAGCATTATTGCCGCGGGTGGTTGTGTACTCCGGACCATTCGCGCCATTGGTATCGTTCCAGCCATACGGGGATGCGATGCCGCCAAGGGCCCAGGGCGCATTGCGCAAGGAGCGTCCGCCGTGCGAAGGGCTTTCGGTGGGCTGCCCGTACACGTTGAAGTCGTTCGGTGCGGCAGGCGGGGACATCGCTTCCTCCGCGTGCGCGCAATCGTGCGGCGCATCAGGATGGTCCCAAGCGCATTGGCTCACCCAATCGTTGCGGTCCAATTCCTCGCCGTTGATGGCATCGACCCGGACGTTCCACCAATGCGTGCCGTCCGGGCTGTAGTGGTTCACGTTCCACGCCAGGCGCAGCCTTTCGCCCACGGGCTGGTAAACGAGCTGCGCGAGGGGCTGCTCGTCGCTGAAGCCGGCGCCATCGAAACGAATCAGCTTTCCGCCATCACTGATCGAGACCACGGACGGAGTAGTCGTGCCGGGCAAAGTGAAAGAGAGAACGGCCGCCAAGGCAGCTTCGGCGGAAACGATGGGCGTGATCGCGTTCACGCGCTCGGCGAGCGAGGCGTAGGCTCCGTTATGGATGGCGGCCACGGAACCGTCGGCGCGCTGGTGCACGGCAATCTCCGCATTCCAGATTTCAACGCCCTGGTAACGCTGCCGCAGGTAGGTGTGCGTGAGGCCGAGTTCGCCCGAAGCGTAGTGGTCCTTCACCACCAGGTCAGCGAGGTCGGCTTCCTGAAAGCCCGAGGCGTGGAGACGATCACGGACCAGCGCGATGGTCGCATCGCCGCCCTGCTGGGCGGAGGCGCCGAGCGTGACGAGCACGAGCAGGGCAGGGATTGAACAGGAGCGCGCGCGCATGCAGCGGAAAGCGAGAACGAAAGTAAGGCCACCCGCCCAGCCCCGGCAAACCCGGCCGGCTGGTATCTTGAACGCGGCCGAATGGCTGACATGCTACTTTTAGCCCCTCGCAGAGAAGCGCTGCAGATCCTCAACCCACGGCACGCCGAAGATCCATATTTGGCAGCCTCAACCCCCACAGCCCCAAGCATGTACCCTCCCGAACTCACGGCCCCAATGGCCAAGGACCTCACCTCCGCAGGTTTCGAGGAACTGAAGACCCCCGATCAAGTGGACAAGGCCCTGGCTCAACCCGGAACCGTGCTCTTCATGGTGAACAGCGTGTGCGGGTGCGCGGCTGGTGCCGCCCGCCCCGGCGTGAAGGCCTCACTTGGCGCGGCCAAACGTCCCGATAAGCTGGTCACGGTCTTCGCCGGTGTTGACACGGATGCCGTGATTCGCGCCCGCCAGCATTTCCTGCCGTACCCGCCGAGCAGCCCCAGCATCGCCCTGTTCAAGGATGGCAAGCTGGTCCACTTCGTGGAGCGTCATCACATCGAGGGCCGCACCGCGCAGATGATCGCCGAGCACCTGGCCATGGCCTACGACGAGTTCTGCTGAAGAGGGGAACTTGAATAGAAGAGCGCCCCGGACAATCTCCGGGGCGCTCTCGATTGTCACGGCAATTGCTCGGCTCTGACACTGGTGGGCACGCTGCCGCCCACATTCACCAGGATCGGATCACGGTCGTTCCCGGCTCCCGTGTACTTGGTGGTTCCATCCATGTTCACGTCCTCCGATTGATAGCCGTAAGCAGTGGCTGTCGGCACGGACCCACCCACGGCCACCAGGATGGGATCACGGTCGTTGCCCGAACCGGTGTATTTCACTTCGGCATCGCGCAGCACGTTGCCGCTCCAGAGCGTGCGAATGAGGCCGACGGTACGCGTGGGCTCTGTCCCATTCAGTGCGGTCGCGGTGCTGGTGAAGTCAATTGTGGTAGTCGTGGTGCTGAGCGCGTAACCGTCCGTTGTCATCGCGCCCAAGTGGTTGCGGTGGCGCACGGCGATACGGTAGGTGTCGGCGGGTGCGAGCAAGGCGATGGGCGAAACGCCATCCTCGGCCACCACATCGCCATCGCGTTGCACAAGTGCAGGGCGCGTGGCCACGATGGTCGATGGGGTTGCATTGTTGCGCAGCTCCACGTGCACCCAATCCACGATCGCGTTATTGCCGGTGCGCGCCAGCACACCGCTGTGGATCACTTCGCCACCGCCATCGGCGGCTTGCGTGAAGCCCAATGCCGTGTATGGTTCTGCGGCGGGAACGAGCGATGACGCGCGCAGCCCGTCGCTCATCAAGCCGGTGTTGCTGTCGTAGGGGCCGTCGAGCATGAGCGCCAGCGCGAGGCGCATGCCTTGGTTCACCACCTCGAGGTTGTCGAGGTAGAGGCGATCGCCATAGTCACAAGTACCGGTGAATCGGATCACCACGCTCTGACCATCGTACGCGCTGAGGTCGATGTCGTGCAGCAGCCATTGGTTCGCGGCGGTGGGCGCCCAAGGGCTCGTGCCGGTGGTGGTTGTGCCCAGCGCCAAGGCTTCAGCGTAGTAGAGCTGCGTCCAATTCTGGCCGCAGTTGGTGCTGATCTCCACGCGCAGGCCATCGGTGTAGCTGGCGCCGTAGGGCTTATACGCGTGGTGGAAACGCAGCCGGGATCCCGCGCTGCCCGCGAGCGTGATCACCGGAGTGACCAATCGATCCTGCTGGCCGGGCGCATTGTAGTAGTAGTAGTCGATGCGCCAAGCGCGCGTGGCAGCGCCCGTGGCGCCGGTCACGCTCACGTTGGTCCAGGTATCGAGGCCATCCTCGTTCTCCAAGCGCCAACCGGTCGGTGTCACGGTCTGGTCCTCGGCGTCGGCGATCAGCGGAGCAGTGGCGGTGAAGGTGGCGTAGGTGATGAAGGAGGAGATCGTTCGCGCATGCGTGCCGTTCGCATCGGTCACAGTGAGCGTGACATCATACACGCCCGGTACGCTGTAGGTGACCAGCGGACTGCGGTTGGTGCTCGTTGAGGGCGATCCGCCGGGGAAGCTCCAGTTCCAAGAGTAGCCATTGCCGCTGAGCACGCTGTTGTCGTAGAACTGCACGCTGGGCGCCAGGCAGGTGACGGTGGTCTTGTCCGCGGAGAAATTGGCGACGGGTGCGCTCGTTGTTTCCAGACCACTCTCCCAGACGCTACGGTCGGTGGCGTTGCGCAATTTGCCTTCGCGGTAGTTGATGAGCAGGCGCGTGCTGTGGGTCTTCGCAGGAAGACCAGCGTTCCAAAGGGTCCAGGTTGGTGCCGCATCGCTGCGCAGGTAGACCGAGCGCCGCGTGCCGATGTACAGGCCTCCGTTGGTGCCCAGCTGGTGAACGATGTTGGTCGGCCATTCCCCGTTGAGGTTCGCATCGGTGATGTTCGTCCAGGTGCCGCCCCCGTTGGTGCTCCTGAACACCACATATCCGTTCAGGTTCGGCGAGTTGCCATACTGCGAAGTGCGAAGCAGCCAGATCGTCTGTGGGTCGGTCCCGCTCACGGCAATATCGTACGGCACCCAGGTGTTGCCGTTGAGCTGCGCACTGGTCGGGGTGATGTTCGTCCAAGTGGTCCCCCCGTCGGTGCTCCGCCATACCTTCTTCGTATCCCACCAGCCGAGGTACGTGCATGCGTACAGGGTGCTCGGGTCACTGAAGGCCACTTCGACACTGGTCACCTTTTCATTGAAGTTGTACACCTCGGTGAACGAGCCACCATTATCGTCCGTACGCCAGAGGCTGTTACCACTGCCCAGGAAAGCGGTGTTCACCAGGTTCGGGTGCCAGGCCAGGTCGCTGCTCTCACCGGTCACGTAGCTCGCGTTCGGCAGCCTGGACCAATTCACGCTGGTGTTGTTCACGGTGCGGTCCCCGCTCAGGGTCTTGTAGCCATAATCGCTCAAGGCCCGCCGGTCGTATTGGGGGTGCACGAAGCCGCGGGTGCCATCGCCCCCATCGGTGCAGACCCATCCGTTGGTGTACACGTTGTTGTCCTTGAGCATGGTGCCGTTGTGGTAGGCTCCACCGAGCATCACGTCCGCACCGGTCCAGCCGCCCTGGCCGAAGCCCCAGAAGTCGGTGCCGGCGATGCCGAAGATGCGCCGGTTGAAGGTGGCTCCGCCATCGGTGCTGTGGAAGATGCCGCCATCGCAGGCCGCCCAGATCTCGCTTCCACTGTAGTAACGGAAGTCGTGGATGTCCGCATGCACGTAATCCACCTTGTTGCTGTGGCTCCACTTCGCCGGGCAGGTGAAGGTGACACCGCCATCGGTGCTCACCCAGCGGTTCACGCCGCACACCTGCATCTTGTTCGCATCGGTGGGGTCCACGGCAAAGGCGAGGTCGTAGTAGTACTGGCCTCCATCATCAGTGCCCGCATCGCTCCAGGCCATCAGGTTCATGTTCGTGGCCGACGACACGCCCGCCGGCCCGGTGCCGCAGCATTGGAAGGTCCACGTGCTGCCTTGATCGGTGCTCGTATAAACGCCATACAGGCCACTGCCCCCATCGGCCTCCCCGGTGCACAGCGCGAAAACGGAGTTCGGTGCGGCGGCCGACACCGCGATCTCCGTGCGCTTCTGCTCGTCCGGGCTCACGGGGTTCGGCCATCCGGCCCCCACGGCGGTGAAGGAGACCCCATTGTCCGTGCTGCGCCAGAATTCGGTGCGGTTGCTGATCTGCTTGATGGCGTACACCATGTTCGGGTCGCCGGGTTTCAATTCCAGTTCCTGCCAGCTGCCGGACTGCACTTGGGTGAAGCTCGCACCGCCATTGGTGGTGCGCCAAAGGCCCTGG
>CAZFBP010000019.1:15859-21787 GCA_964517255.1 uncultured Chryseobacterium sp. | reverse complement strand
AGGTGCCGCGCCCGATGAACTCCTTGAGGATGTCGTTCTGCGCCGTGCCGCGCAAGTTGGCCAGCGGATAGCCCCGCTTGTTGGCCAGGGCGAAGTACATGGCCATGATCACCAGCGCCGATCCGTTGATGGTCATCGAGACGGTGATCTTGTCCAGGTCGATGCCCTTGAAGGCGATCTCCAGGTCCTCGAGGGTGTCCACGGCCATGCCCACGCGCCCCACCTCCCCCAGTGCGCGCGGATCATCGCTGTCGAGGCCGCATTGGGTGGGCAGGTCGAAGGCCACGTTCAGCCCGTTCTGCCCGTTGCGGATCAGGAAGTGGAAGCGCTCGTTGGTCTCTTCGGGCGACGCGAAGCCGGCGTACTGGCGGATGGTGAAGGGCCGCTGCCGGTACATGAGCGGATGGATGCCCCTCGTGAACGGATAGCGCCCGGGCTGCTCCTCATCCAGCTGCGGATTGCCCTGCAGCGCGTCTGCACGCGTGTACAGCGGCTTCACCTCGAAGCCGGATTCGAGGATCACTTGCTCCAGCGCTTCCTGCGCCTGCTCGCGTGCGGTGGGGGTGGCCATGGCTTCTTGGGTACCATCAGTTGCCCATCACCTTGTCGCGCTCGGCGCCCACGCGGCCCTTGCGGCAGGCCTTGCTGAGCATGAAGGCCGCCGAATGCCGCGCCTGCACGGCGAGTGCCTCTTCCAATGTGGTAGCGCAGGAGGCGCGGATGCAACCGGCGATGGCCTCGCGCCCAGCGTTGCCCGCATCGCCGCCTCCGTTCAAGCCGGAGTCGCTCAGCACGCCTTCTTCCAAGGGGCGCATGGGCAGCGCCGTCGGTCCATCGCGCATGATCTTCCACGCAGTGCGCAGGCAGCTTTCCAGGTCGCCGCTGTGGTCCACCAACCAGCCGGTGGCCTCCTTCGCCTTCATGTTGCGGCCGTTCAGCAGCAGCTCCACCAGAAGTGCGCGATCGACGTGCTTCGCGCGGCGAATGGCCCAATGGCAGCCCTCCATGCCGGGCACCACGGGAAGCGTCACCTCGGGCATGGCCAGCGTGGCGCCCTCCACGGCGATCAGGTAGTGGCAGTGCATCATCAGTTCCAGCATGCCGCCCATGCAGCGCTTGCCGTTCACCAGGGCCACGCTGGCCTCGAACTCGGTGTGCAGCCGACGCGCCGTGCATGACCAGCTGGTGGCGATGCGCGCTCCGGCCTCCTCGAGCTCCAGCGCGGGATAGAACTCGCTCGTGTCGGCGCCAACCAGTTGAGTGGTCAGGTGGAAGTCGCCCGTGAGGGTGACCCGCTTGATACCGGCCTGCTTCAGCCAGTCGATGGCGCGGTTGAGCTCGGCGTCCACATCGGCGTTGTAGCGCTCTCGGCCCAAGGTGATGATGCCTGCGGTGCCGTCGTGCTCGGCGTTCACGTAGAGCTGTTGCCATTGCTCATCGTCCATGGCATCGAGGACATTGGGATACCAGGTGGTCGCCGCAGCTTCGGGATGCAGCTGGTGATAGGCGGCGATGACGCGCAGTACTTCGTCGCGACCCAGGCGGCGCATGGTCGCCGGCAGGCCGTTGGTGAACTGCGCGCACAGCTCGCCGATGGCATTCATGGTGGCGAGATCGGAACGCCGCTCATGCACCAGGATGGTGGTCATCTGGAAAAGCGGTCCGAGGATCATCGTGCGGAACTCCTCCAGTTCGCGATCATCGATCGACCAGTTCACCAACGGACGGAAATGATCGAGCGGGTACCACTCCTGCCCACTTTCCTTGTGCTCGGTGAGGGTGGTAGTCGGAGCGAAGAGCGGACCGTAATGTTCGGCCAGGTGGTGGAGGCAGCTCCATGTGAGGAAGTTGGCGCCTTTGGCTCCGATGGTGTCGTGCGCGCGGAAAGGATTGGGCCCAACCAGTCGCCGCACCAGCTTGTCGATCTTCCAGAAAGGCATGTTGGTGCGCTCGTGGAAGCGTGTAGCGGCGTTCAGAAGACCGCAGAAGAACACGTCGAGCACGAAGGACCAATGGTCGCCGACGGCCATGGGGATCAGGCCCAGCGCCCAGAACAGGCGTGTGAGGTCCGATGGCTCGTCCTCCACGATCTCGAAGATCTTGTTCACCTCGTGCGGGAAGGCCGGGTGAGCGATGCCCACGCCGAGTTGCGCGGCGGGGAAGCCCGAGGTTACCGATCGGATCACGATGCCGGGGAAGGCTTCGCGGAAGAGCGCGTAATGGGCGCGTTTCAATTCGAGCTTCTCGGGGATGGCCTCCAGCAGGAAGCGCGGGTCGTAGGCCTTGAGCTCGGGTGGCAATGAGCTGCCGTCGTAGCTCATGCGCACGATGCGCTGCATGATGGCGGCCGCGCCCTTCGTGCCGAAGGAACGCTCCAGCCCGACCCATTGCGCACCGATGCCGTCGGGCGCGCCGGGCAGGTCCAGCGCGATGATGGGGACACCGTACGGCATGAGCCGCGTGGCGAACTGCATGGCCTTGCCGGCGCCCACAATGCCGCTGGCACCGCTGATCACCATGGCGCCGCGCTTGCCCGGCGGACCGAACACGCGGTCCACCAAGGTGGCGGTATCTACCGGCAGTGCGCCGTTGGCAAGGAAGCCGCCGGGCGATCCCAGCCCAAGGGCTTGCAGCGTTGAGGCGCGCATCTGGTGCGGCATGGTGGCGGCGATGCCGATGGCGCCGCTCTTCTTCTTGTTGGTGGTGGTAGTGCTCATGGCTGCTCGTTCATCCGTTCACGTTGAAAATGGCCGCGATGCCCACATCGCCGGCGGCGCATCCGAATACAAGTACGTTGCCGCCGCCCAGGTCCACGGCCTCTTCCAGCGCCTCGATGGTGACACGTGTGAGGGTGGGTCCCTGCGGATGTCCCCATACCAGCGGCGATCCAGTATTGTTCATCTTCCGCCAGTCGTAGCTCATCATCTTGGCGAACACGGCATCGTTCACGGCGAAGGGGTTGTGGTCCTTCACCACGGCCATGTCGTCCAAGGTGAGGCCGGTGCGCTGCAGCAGGGCCTGCACGGCGACGGCCGGTGCTTCGGGCATGAATGAGGGCGCCACGCGCACTTCGGCCTTCGCCACCAGGGTGATCACCACTTCGGGCCGCAGGCTCAGTTCGCGCGACTTCTCCGCAGTGGTCACAAGCAGTGTGGCCATGCCGTCGGCGGCATGTGTCTGCGTGCCGGAAGTGACACAGGATTCCAATTCGCGCATGCCGCGCAGGGTGTCCAGTGAAAGCTCCTTCACACCGACATCCTCGGCGATGGGGCCCATGGAACGGCCCTGGACGTTGAGCACTTCCATGGGGACCATGTAGCGGTCCATGAAGCCCTTGCGACGCGCATCGAAGTACTGCATGTAGCGGTGCGCGGTCAGCTCATCCACTTCGCGCCGGTCCAGGCGGTGCTTGCGCGCCACGTTGCCCGCCGAGGTCAGCATGGCCTTGCCGGTGGCGGGGTCGAAGCCGAAGTTGTCCCACACGTCGCTGAGCACCTCGGTGCGGCGATGCGCGCGGCGCTCGGGGAACACGCCCACGGGCGAGTCGCTGGTGCGGTCGAAGGTGAGCACGCCCACCGCATCGCTGGCACCGCCCTGCACCTGCGCGGCGGCCAGCACGATGGCCTGCAGGCCGGTGGCGCAGGCCTGCTCCATCTGGAAGCCCGGCACGCGGCGCCCCATGCAACTTGCCACCACCGTGGCGTTCCAGAACTTCCAGTGCCAGGGCACGGTGCTGCCGATGATCAGGTAGTCGAGCTCGCGCAGCGGCACGCGGCGCAGACCCATGATGCGGCCCATGGCCTCGCCGGCGAATTGGCCGATGTTCACCTCGGCCAGCGGCGAGGATTGCCACGCGGGGAAATAACTGCTGCCCCAGGTGCCGTATGGGATCCGTGCGTCGGGGAAATGGCTCTTGCTCTTCTTCATGTGTCGTGTATCGTGCTCATGTACTGCACCACCGTTTCAATGGTGGTGCCGGTGGGGAATGCCTTGCGCGCGCCGGCCTGCTCCAGCGCCTCCACGTCCTGCACCGGGATGTTGCCGCCCACCACCCAGGGGATGCGCAGGCCCTGCTCGTGCATCACCTGCGCCATGCGCTCGCACAGCAGTTGGTGGGTGCCGCTGAGGATGGAGAGGCCGATCACATCGGCCTGTTCCCCCCGCGCGCGCTCGGCGATCTCCTCGATGCTCTTGCGCAGGCCGGTGTACACCACTTGGAAGCCGGCCTCTTGCAGGGCATGGGCCAGCACCTTCACGCCCACGTCGTGGCCGTCGAGGCCGGGTTTGGCGAGCAGCACCTTGGTCATAGGCCCAGTTCTTTGGCGATGTTCAATTGCAGGATCTCCGAGGTGCCGCCACCGATGAGGGTGAAGCGCGCATCACGCAGGTAGCGCTCCATGGCATGATCGGTGGCGTAGCCGTAGCTGGCCATCACGCGGCTGGCCTCATCGCAAACGGCGTTGGCGCATTCCGAGGCGTGCAGCTTGGCGATCATCGCCTGTCGGGCGCGGCCGGGATCGTCCTGTCGCAGCGTGGCCGCATGCAGGGTGAAGAGCCGCGCGGTCTCCAGGCGCATGGCCATGCCAGCGAACTTGGTGCGCACGGCCTGGAAGGTGCCGATGGCCTTGCCGAACTGCACGCGGGTTCGGGCGTACTCGAGCGCATCGTCGAAGGCGGCGGTGGCCACGCCCACGGCGAGACTGGCGGTCATGATGCGGATCTCGGCGAGGATCTCGTGCAGGCAACGCGTGCCCTGGCCGATGCCGCCCAGCAGATGGTTGACCGGCAGGACCACGTCGGTGAAGCCCACTTCGCTGGTGGGCGATCCGCGCACGCCCATCTTGCCGATGTCGCGGCCCACCGTCACGCCGGGCAAACCGCTGGGCACGAAGAAGAGCGAGAGCCCTTCATGCCCTTCGGTGCGCGCCAGCACGGTGAAGAAGTCGGCCACCGGGGCCGAGGTCACCCAGGTCTTGCGGCCATTGAGCACGAAGCCGTCGGCGATGGCGCGCGCAGTAGTGCTCACTGACATCAGGTCGCTGCCCGCGTCGGGCTCGGTCATGCAGATGCCGCCGATGCGCTCGCCGCGGATGGCGGGCAGCAGATAGGCCTCGCGGATGCCGGCATCGCCGAAACGGTGCAGGAAGTAGGTGCCCATGAGCGATTGCATGGTGCAGGAGGCAGCCAGCGAGAGGGACCCGCGTGCCAGTTCAATCACCGCCAGGTTGTAAGAGACGGCATCCATGTCGGTGCCGCCCACCTCCTGCGGATAGCGCATGCCGAAGAAGCCCAGCGCGCCTGCCTCGCGGAAGAGCTCCATGGGGAAGCGCGCCTCGCGGTCGATCGCAGCGGCCTGCGGGCGCACGCGCCGATCGGCGAATTCGCGGAAGGTCTGCTGCACGGACCGCTGTATGTCGTTCAGTTCGATCACCTCAGTCGGGTATCACGGCGGTGGCCTCGATCTCGATCACGGCGGGATGGTCCAGCAGGTCCACCACGAAGATCATGGACATGCAGGGGTAGTGATCGCCCATCAGTTCCTTCCACACTCCGCGCAACTGGTGGCGCGTGGCCAGGTACTGTTCGCGGTCCTTGCAGAAGCAGGTCATGCGGCAGATGTGCGCGGGTTCCCCGCCGGCCGCGCGCACGATCGCCAGGATGTTGCGCAGGGCCTGCTCGAACTGGGGCACCAGGTCCGGGCTGGCGAAGCGCTCGTGCTCGTCCCAGCCCACTTGCCCGGCCATGAAGAGGGTGCGCCCCCTGGCGGCGAGCATGCCGTTGCTGTAGCCCTTGGGTTTCGGCCAGCCGGGCGGCTCGATGATGGTGTGGCTCATGCGGCAGGCCCTTGGGAGGAATAGATGGTGCGTGCGGCCTTGCGAGAAACCACGCCGTTGCGCACGTCCTCGGCCAAGCGCTCGCGATCGCGCA
>CAZFBP010000019.1:0-15849 GCA_964517255.1 uncultured Chryseobacterium sp. | reverse complement strand
GATGTCCTTGCTCATCGGCCTGCGCCGCCGTCCGTTGGGGTAGCGCAGCTCAATGCGGTTCAACACGCTGCCGTGGCCCCCGAAAAGGCCGTAGTTGGGTTCCACATCGCCATCGCCGAAGACCACCATGCTGGTGTTCTCCCCGCGCAGCAGGATGCGTGTCTCGGTGCCTAGCCCTCCGCGCCAGCGCCCCGGACCGCCGCTGTCGCGCAAATACTCGTGCTGCAGGAGCAGATGCGGGGTGAGGTGCTCGTACATCTCATAGTCCTGGTCCAGCACGCCACCCGAGGCGTCGATCATGCCGATGTGGTCGTAACCGTCGTCGCCTTCAATGGCGCCGCCGCCGCCCTTCATGCCCAGGAAGCAGATGTCCACATAGGTGTTGCCCGTGCGCGGATGCACCCCGGTGAAGAGCGAGCAGAGCAAGTGGTTCCAGCCGGCGGTGACGCGGTCGGGCACCGCAGGCCCCAAAGCCTTGAAGATGGCATCGGCCACCTGCGGGCACAGGTGGTTGCCGAAGGTGGTGGCGGCCGGATAGGCGGCGTTGAGGATGGTGCCTTCGGGCACGATGTACCGCAAGGGCCGGATCATCCCTTCGTTGTGCGGGATGCGCGGATCGACCATCTGCAGGAAGGTGAGGGTGATGGCCGAGCACGTGCTGGTGTAAGTGCCGTTGACGAAGCCCCGGGTCTGAGGGGATGATGCGCTGAAGTCGAAGGTGATGTCCTCGTCGGCCACGATCACTTTGGCGCGCACCGGGAATCTGCTTCCGGGGTGGCGGCCGTCGTAATGCACGGTGCTTTCGCCGGAATAGGTTCCGTTGGGTATGCGGCTGATCTCTGCGCGCATCATGGCCTCGGTGCCGTCGAACAGCGCCTGCTTGTGCTCCTCGAACACGCTGCGGCCGTGCTTCTCCACGAGTGCGGCCAGTCGCCGCTCGCCCAAGGTGCATGCACCGATCTGCGCCTTGATGTCCTCCTGCACCATGCGCAGGCGGATGTTGGCGAAGATCAGTTCCCACACATCGCGGCGAAGCGCCCCCTTCTCGTACAACTTGGTGGCGGGGATGCGCAGGGCCTCCTGCCACACCTCGGTGGCGTTGGGGTTGTAACCGCCGCGCACGGCGCCACCGATGTCGGCCTGGTGGCCCTTGGCCGCCGCCCAGCCCTTAAGCTCGCCGCCGTGGAAGACGGGCTTGAAGATGGCCACGTCGTTGTTCTGATTGCCCAAGGAGAACACGTCGTTGTGGATGATCACATCGCCGGGGTGGATGTCGCCCCGGTATCGCTCCACGATCATTTTACAAACCGGTCCCAGTGAGAAAGAGAGGATGGGCAGGTTCTCGGTCTGTTCCAGCATGCGGCCCTCGGCATCGTACAGCCCGGTGACGAAGTCCTTGGCCTCGCAGAGGATCGGCGAGCGCGTGGTCTTGGTGAGCGAGATGCTCATCTCGTCCGTGATGGAGCGGAAGGCGCGCTGCAGGATGGAGACGAGGATGCGGTCCATGTATCAGTTCGTTGCTTCGGCGATGACGGCTTTCCGATCGATGTGGAAGCCACCAGGGAATGCGGCGCGGTCGTACACGATGAAGGAGCCCATGCCGTCCACCAGCACATCGTGGCCGGCCCCCACCAGGATGCTCGTGGTGACCTTTTCAATGATGCACGGTCCGGTGATGCGCGCGCCATGGATGGGCGCATCGCCGTCGTACACCGGCACTTCGCGCATTCGGCCCTCCTCGGGGATGTAGGCCATGCGCCTGCCTTTCAGCGCGTCCTCGGGAGGGATGGCCTTGCCCTCGCCCGAGAGGAAGCGGGGCTTCACGGTGCGGCCCACCACGCGCAGCCGCACGTTGATCAACTCCATCGGCGTGCCTTCGTCGTTCAATGCATAGCCGAACTGCCGGTTGTGCTCGGCATGGAAAGCCTCCTGTATGCCCGGGAGATCGAAACCCGCGACCATTTCCCAAGGCGTGTCGAGCCTCACTTCGTGGTATTGGCCCACGTAGCGCATGTCCAGCGTAGGTTGAAGGGCAATCTCCTCGTTGCCGCCGTTGCTGCTGCTGTGCAGTGCCACGGTCCCGCTCTGGCGCATCTCCTCGAAGAGCCGTAGGAAGCGCTCCTTGTCGATCGCGGTGAAGGGCGCGCAGTAGGAGCGCACCTGGTCCTGCTTCAAATCGCCCAGCAGCATGCCGGCGGCGCACAGGATGGACGACACGTTGGGCACCAGGAAGAGGGGGATCTCCAGTTCGCGGCAGATCTCCGAGGCGTGCAGCGAACCGGCACCGCCTGCCACGATGAAGAGGAACTCGCGGGGATCGTGGCCGCGCTCCACGGAGATCTGGCGCACGCCCTGCGCCATATTGCTGTTGATGATGCGGAACATGCCGGCTGCGGCCTCCTCCACAGAAAGGCCTAATCGCGTGGCAAGTCCATCGCGAATGGCGGTCTCGGCCTTGGCGCGGTCCAGCCTGAGACGGCCACCGGCGAAGAAGTCAGGATCCAGGTAGCCCAGCACCAGGTCGGCATCGGTGCAGGTGGGCTCTGTGCCCCCGCGACCGTAGCAGGCAGGACCGGGCAATGCCCCGGCGCTCTGCGGCCCCATCTGGGGCATGCCCCCGGCATTGGCCCAGCCGATGCTTCCACCGCCGGCACCGATGGTGACGATGTCCAGCGCCGGTAGTGCGATGCGGTATCGGCCGATGCCGCCTTCGGTGCTGGTGATGCATTGCCCACCCGTGACCAGCGAGGCATCGAAGCTGGTTCCCCCCATGTCCACGGTGATGCAATCGCGGTAGCCCATCAGCGCAGCGTAGTAGGCGCCTGCGGTGGGCGCTGCGGCGGGTCCGGAAAGCACGGTCACGGCTGGGTTGCGCCGGGCCTCGGCGGGGCTCACCACGCCACCATTGGAGGCCATGATCTGCAAGCGTCCGTGATAGCCCACGGCGTGCAGTTTGGCTTCCAGTTCATCCATGTAGCGCGCCACGATGGGCCCCACGAAAGCGCTCACTGCGGTGGTGCTCACTCGCTCGTAGAACCGGATGGTGGGCAGCACTTCATGCGATGCCGTCACGAAGACCCCTGGCAGGTGCTCTCGAAGCAGCGCGGCCGCGCGCAACTCGTGCGCGGGGTCGATGTAGGCGTGCATGAAGCACACCGCCACGGCCTGCACGCGGGCGCGCTTCACTCGGCGGGCGATGTCGATCACCTCCTCCTCGTTCAGCTGCGTGAGCACGCGGCCTTGCGCGTCGATCCGTTCGTGCACGGTGAAGCGAAGGTGGCGCGGCACCAGCGGGGGCACGTTGCGGAAATGGTTGTCGTAACGTTCCTCGCGGATACCACGGCGCATCTCCAGCGCATCGCGGAAGCCTTCGGTGGTGAGCAACGCCGTGCGCGCTCCGCGCAGGGTGAGCAACGCGTTGGTGGCCACAGTGGTTCCATGCACAATGGTGTCAAGCCCACCGATGAGCTCCCCGAAGGCGAGACCTCCCAGTTCGGCCGCCTCGCGCAGCCCGTTGATGAAGCCGATTGAGGGATCCTTCGGGGTGGAGAGCGTCTTGTGCACGACTGTCCCTCCCTGTTCCGATACCAAGATGATATCGGTGAAGGTGCCGCCGATGTCGATGCCTGCCTTGTAGGGCATGAGAGCGGTGCATGCCCGCCGCTGACCACATAACGGACCACAGCGGTCACAGCGTCCGGCCGGGCGGAAGCATTCAAATGTACCGGATCAACGGGATCGAAATATGATATGAATCATGAATGCAAGAGTCGTCAACGGTGCAGGGAGGGACTGAACCAAGTACCTGGACCGGACGCGGCTCTTCAGCTGCCGTTGGTCGTCAGTTGGCCGCTCACCACCTGATGCAGCTTGCGCTTATTGCGGATGCGCACCTCCTTGCCCGCCAGTTCGATGATGCCCTCGCGCTGCAGGCCGGCCAGGGTGCGCACCACCGATTCGTAGGTGGTATCGGCCATGGAGGCGATGTCCTTGCGCGATAAGGTGAAGGCGAGCTTCTTGTTGTCCTGCCGATCGAAGCCGAAGGTGTTCATGCAGATGGTGAGCACCTTGGCCACGCGGCGGGTCACGTCCATGTTCATCAGGTCGCGCAGGTATTCATCGAGCTTGCGCATCTCCTCGGCGAAGAACAGCAGGAAGTGGTAGCAGAAGAGGCTGTTGGCCTTCAGGGTGCTGAGGAAGAGCTGCATGGGAATCACGTTCACCAGGGTTGGGCTAAGCGCGATGGCGCTGGCGGTGTAGATGGGCTCGTCACCGATGCCGCGGTGGCCCAACACCTCGCCATCGCCGGCCAACCGGATGATGCGCTCCTGCCCTTTCACGTAACTGGCCACCACCTTCACGCGGCCGCGGTGTATCATGTACATGCGGTCGGCCTTCTGCCCGGTGGCGAAGATGGCCTCGCCCTGGCCGTACGTGAGCTGGGCGTTCTTCTCACGCAGCAGTTGCTTCCACTCGGGCATGCAATACTGCTCGACCAACTCGTTCAGCCTTACGACCTGCGTCTCATTCATGGACATCGGGTGGCGGGAACCGTTCGTGCGCAATATATCGTGGCGGCCATGAGCACTTCAGCTACCTCTCGGCATTCAGCGGGCTCGTGTGGCCCACCTAGGCACTTCGATGGTGCCGACTGGGCACAAAGCGCGTTCAGAACGGGCTCCCCAATGCCGGGTCGTTCACGAATTCCTCGTCGGTGAGCGTGTGGAGGAAGGTGACGAGGTCGGCTTTCTGCTGCGCCGTGAGCCCCAATACGAGGCCAGTGCCCGGCTTGGTCATGATGGGGTCCAAGCTCGCGCTGTGCTGCACGCCGCTGCTGTAGAAATCCACCACCTGCTCCAGCGTTGCGAAGCGGCCGTCGTGCATGTAGGGCGCAGTAAGGGCGACGTTGCGAAGGGTGGGCGTCTTGAAGGCGCCGAGATGGTTCGGATTGCCGGTGATCGCGTAACGCCCCTGATCGAAGCCGGCGAAGGTGCTTGCCAAGCCGATATTGTGGAACGCATTGTCGGTCATCAGAGGGATGGCGTGGCAATGGAAACAGTCGCCGATCTCGGTGAAGAAGATCATGGCACCATGCTGCTCATCGAGCGTGAGCACGTTCTCGCCGCGCATGTATTGGTCGAACCTGCTGCCGGCGCTGGTGAGCCGCCTGAACCACTGGGCCAGGGCCAAGGCCACGTGCTCGCGCTCGATCGTGCAGGTGCCGAATGCGTTTCGGAACAGCTCCGGGTACAGCGGGTGCTCCCTCAGCACCTGCGGGTCCACTTGGAAGAACCCATTCACCTCGAAGCGCATGATATCCTCCAAGGTGCCCTCCACTTTGCCGTTCCACAAGAAGTGCTTGCTCCAGGCCAGGTTCACATGTGGCAGCACGTTCGTCGTGGCGGTGGGCACGGTGAAGGAGCGCGTTTGATCATGGCAACTGGCGCAGGCGAATCCTTGGAAGGGCCCGTTGCGCGAAAGCAGCGTGTCGTAGTACAGGCGGCGGCCCAACTCGACGCCTTCCGCCGTCTGAGGGTTCGACTCCGGCAGCAAAGGCTGTGGGAAGTGCGAAGGATACTCGAAGGTTATGGCCTGGGCAGCCTGGCCGCAGTTCGGTGGCTGATCGAGCGTGTCCCGATGGCAGCCGGCCAGCGCGCAGGCGGTGAGTATGAAAGCGGGTAATGGCCTCATTGCGCATCGTGCGCGATGGTGAATGCATCGATGCAATTGTCGCGCAGCAGGGCCATCAGTGCCATGCTGCCCATGGAGTAGTTGCCGCTGGGCAGGTCGTAAGTGTTCGGCGTGCGGAAGACCTCGTTGATGTTGAAGCGGAGCGTGAAGGTGCCGCCCTGCCCATCAAGCGCGAATGACTGCGGCAGGTCGCATACGACGAGGTTCTCGTTGCGGCCTAGGTGCATGGCATATCCCGTCGGCGTGGCGCCATTGAGGAAGTGCCCCTCAAGTTTCATGAAGTGGTAGCCGCCGCCCATCTGGTCGGGCCAGGCCATAGCCACATTCTCGGCCGTGTTCGGCAAGGCCCCGGTCTGGTTCAGGTCGGGCGGAAGCCCGAGAAGAACTGTTGCGCCGCGGTACTCACCCGCTGGAAGCAGGCCCAAGTCGATGGTGGCAGGCGTGGCCGCGTTGATGAGGAAGGGCCCTGGAATCACATGGTCGGGCGTACCACAGCAGGTGGCGCCTAGCAGGGTGACCTGACTGATGTAGTACTCCAAACGCGTAACGCTATACGCATGACCGGCCTCATTCGTGAAGGTGATCGCATCCCACTCCAAAGGCGCGCCATCTACATGGTGCTGTATGATGAGCCGCTCCGTGGGCGCAGGCTGCGACGGCACAGGAGTCTCGCTCTCCTGGTCCTTCCGGCAGGCCACAAAGGCGAGGGCCGTCGATGCGACAATGAGCAGGGTGCTGTTCATACGGGTCATGGCAGGTTGCTTGGTAGTGTTCAAAGAAACTACTGCTGCCAGCCCGAAAAGATGACGCAAGTCATACAAATGGGACGACGCTATTCAAAGATTAGCCGCGCGGTGCATCAGTGCGCCGCATGAACCTGCACCCCCTTTCGCGATGAAGATTCCACACTACGCCCAAGTCCTGCTCGTCCTGCTGCTGTTCCGTGCATCGATGGCTTCTGGCCAATGCACCACCACCAACGCAACATCCTGCCAATGCCCGCCGGGGCAGGGCACGAACTGCGATTTGCTGCCTGACATGACCACCTCTTGGTACGCAGCGCTCAACTACTTGAGCGGCCCCAATGAGGAGCCTGGGCGCATCTATGTCACCAGTTCCACACCGAACATCGGCTACGGCCCGTTGGAGGTGCGCGGCGTTGACACCAATGGCAATCGCCGCTTCGTCTGCGGGGTGGACACTTTCGTGGTGAATGACCCTTCGGCAGCGCAACAGTTCGCCTGCCCGAACGGCGGAACTGCCAAGCAACTCACCACCCAGCGCATCTTCCACAAGAACGGCAGCACCATGACGAGCACGGAGCATGTGATGCCTCAGGGAATGACGTATCACCCCACCCACGGGCACACCCACTACGACCAGTGGGGCATCTTCAGCCTTCGCATGCAGGAGGCCGGCGTGAGCGACCCGCGCCAATGGCCCATCGTGGGCCAGGGCTACAAGCTCGGGTTCTGCCTGATGGATTACCATAGCTGCAACGCCAGCGCGGCCAACCACCATTGCAAGGACAACAACACGGTGTACAACTCCGGCACCACGCTGTACGGACCGAACTTCCCGAACCTCGGCCTCGGCGGCTCATACGGCTGCAGCATGATCCGCCAGGGAATCTCATCGGGCTACACCGATGTGTACAGCGAGTACCTCGATGGCATGTGGGTGGACATCCCTACGGGAACGTGCAACGGCGCTTACTGGATCGTGATGGAATCCGATCCGCTGAACGTCGTAGTAGAGGCCAACGATGACAACAACTGGACGGCCGTGCCCTACACGCTCACGCAACAGACTTCATCTGCGGCCGTGGCGAAGGTCTTCTGCGACGAGCAGGCATACGTGTGCGCAGGCGAGCAAGTGAAGCTGCGCGCCACGCCCGGCACATCCTACCAGTGGTCAACCGGTGCCACGTCCAACAGCATCATGGCTGGCCCTGGAACCTACACGGTGACCGTTACGAGCTATTGCGGCACCGCCACATCAGCGCCGTTCACGGTTACTGCCTTGCCACAGCCTACGGCGCCCACCGCCCAATCGGCGATCATCTGCGAGGGCCAGCAAGCCATGCTCACCGCCACCGGCAACGACCTGCAGTGGTTCGACCAACTTGGTAATCCGGTGGGCAGTGGCGCCAGCTTCACCACGCCACCGCTCTATGCGAGCACCAGCTACCAAGTGGCCGACCAGATGACCGCGCAAGGCACCACGTTGTATGGCGGCAAGCCGAATAACTCAGGCGCGGGCGCGTACCACGCCGGAGGCGAATCGCTCAAGTTCAACGCGCTGGCCTCCTTCCACCTGACCTCGGTGAAGGTCTATGCGGGCAGCGCGGCCTACCGCACCATCGAGCTCGTCGATGCCATCGGCGTGCTCCGCGCAACGCATTCAGTGATGGTGCCTGCGGGCGAGTCGCGCGTGTACCTCAATTGGGACATCACGCCCGGGAACAACTACCTGATCAACGTGAGCGGCACGGCCAACCTTTGGCGCGGCACGGCTGGCTCAGCGTATCCCTACGCTATCGGAACAGTGGCCAGCATCACCGGCGCATCGAGCGGCACCACGAACTATCCCTATTTCTATGATTGGGAGGTGGAGGTGGGCGGTGGCAGCTGCATGAGCCCGATGGCCACGGTGAATGTGACGGTTGAGATCTGCTCCGGCGTCGAGGAGGCCTTGGCCCTGCGCGGCTTCGAGGTGTTCCCGAACCCGAACAATGGCCGATTCAACGTCTCCGTGCATCTGCTCCAGCCGTCGAGCATGGAACTGGAATTGATCGATGTGATGGGCCGTCGGGTCCATGTGGAGCGCTTGCAGGCGCCCACCGGCCGGCTGGTGCGCGAGCTTGACGTGATGCACCTGCCGCAAGGCGTGTACATGCTCACGCTGCGCATCGCCGGTCGTGCATTCACGCAGCGCGTGGTGGTGGAGTAAGTTTGCGACATAACCCATGGGAACGTCGCGCACGGCATCCTACACGAAGTGGCGGATCGCCACGCTTGTGGGCGTGCATGTGCTCTTCATTGCGCACTTCATCCATTGGAAGCTGAAAGGACGCACGCTCGCGCCGCTCGAGTTCAACGAGGTGCTCTACACCATTCATCAGGGGGTGGTCACCGCAGGCTTCGTGCTGATGGCGCTGGTCATGGTGGGGACCTTGGTCTTCGGTCGGTTCTTCTGCTCCTGGGGCTGCCACATCCTCGCCTTGCAGGATGCAGCCGGCTGGATCCTGGATAAGCTGCGAATCAAGCGCCAGCCCATCCGTTCGCGCGCGCTCATCTGGGTACCCATGGCCGTGATGTTCTACCTCTTCATCTGGCCGCAGATCCTGCAGGCCTGGCACGGAGTGGAACAGCAGGCCGCGCATGTGGTGGAGGCGGGCGGCTCGCGCTGGTCATCGTTCACCACTGACGATATGTGGCGCAACCTGCCACCGCCCGAAGTGGCCGTGCTCACCTTCTTCGTTTGCGGCTTCGTGATCGTGTACTTGCTCGGCAGCCGGGGCTTCTGCTTCCAAGCATGCCCGTACGGGGCGCTCTTCGGAATCGCCGATCAACTGGCGCCGGGCCGCATCGTGCTCACCAAGGATTGCTCCCAATGCGGACTTTGCACCAAGGCGTGCTCATCGGACATCCTCGTGCATCGCGAATTGGCCCAGCATGGCATGGTCACGAATCCGCGCTGCCTCAAGGACCTCGATTGCGTATCGGCTTGCCCGGAGAAGGCCGTGCGATTCGGCTTCCGCATGCCGCCGCTCTTCCGGAAAGGGCATCCGATGGGCGCCTACGGCGGTCGCTTCAGCACCACCATGAGCGAAGACGCATTCATGGCCATCGGATTTCTGATCGCCATGCCGGTCTATCGTGGCCTCTACGACATGGTCCCCTTCCTGCTCGCCGTTGCGTTGGCGCTCTGCACCGCGTGGCTCTTCGTGCTGGGCTGGCGGTTGCTGCGAAAGAGCGCGGTGCAATTCCGCGGCATCCCGCTGAAGATGGACCGCACGCTGCGTCCGGGCGGCCATGCATTCAGCATCGCCATCCTGCTCGTGGCGCTGCTCTTCACGCACAGCGCGTGGGTGCAGACGCATACCCTGCTGGGCAAGCGTGCCTTCGCGCGCGTGGCCGCCGGGCAGGCCGATGCGCATGACGTGAGCTCGGCCGTCGGGCATTACGAGTCGGCTTTGCGCATTGGCCTGATGGCCCCGATCGACAGGCGCTTCGAGCTCGCCTCATTGCTCAATCAAGCCGGCGATGCGCGGCGCAGCGAGGAATTGCTGCGCGGGGTTGTTGAGGATGACCCAAGCCATGCCGAGGCGCGTTTCCGGCTCGGCGAGCTGTCGCAGGCTCGCGGCGATCGCGAGCAGGCCATGCGCCAATGGAATAAGAACCTCTCGCTTGGGAAGGAACGCTCGGGCACGCGGAGCCGCGAGATGCTGGTGCGCTCGGCGCTGGCGCTCGGTGCAGCGCGCGAAGCCATGACTGATGCCGAGGGCGCGAACGCAGCATACGTGCGCGGATTGACCCGCGTGCCCGGCGATGCCGAACTGCTCGTGGCCTCCGGCGCGCTCGCTCACCGCACCGGCCGCATGGATGATGCGATCCGCTACTTCGATGCAGCCCTGCGCAATGGCGCGCCTGAGGCGCAGATGCGCAACAACCTGTCGGCGCTCCACATGCAGCAAGGCCATCTGGAACTCGCGTTGCCTCATCTTGAGCGGCTCGTGGCCCTGAGTCCGAACGATGCGCGGCTGCGCTACACCCTCGGCGCGCTGCACGCGCGGATGGGAAGCCAGGCGAAGGCGGTTGAGCACTGGAGCGTAGGGGCTCGGCTCGATCCCGCAGACGAGCGCACGCGGCAGGCGTTGGCAGCGCTGCACTCACCCATGCCACAGAAAACACCTCGATGATGCGCACCTATCTCGTACTCGCCGCAACGCTCACGCTAGCCGCAGCCACCGGGGGCGATCCTTGGAAGGCGCCGCCCGAAGCCGACAAGATGAAGGATCCACTGGCCGCTAATCCGAAAGCTGCCGCCATGGGGGCCAAGGTGTTCCAATCGCTCTGTTGGACCTGCCACGGTCTTGAAGGACGAGGCGACGGGCCCAATGCGGCCGTGCTCAAGGTGAAGCCTGCGGATCTGGGTTCGGCGCTGGTGCAGCAACAAAGCAACGGCGCGCTTTACTGGAAGATCACGCACGGCCGCGGCGAGATGGCCTCCTATGAGCAGGTGCTCGGCCGCGAGGACCGCTGGGCGCTGGCGCATCACATCCGATCACTCGCGCATCCATGAGAACCACGCGTATTCGACATATGGTCGCGGTGCTCGGCATCGCCGCTGCCGCCACCAGCGCAGCGCAGGAAGAACCGCAGCGGGAGTACGTCACGGGCACCTTCGCGGGAACGCAGGTGGTGAACACGCACAGCGTGGAGGTCGTGCCGCGCAAGCGCTCCTTCGGCTTCATGATCCAGCATCGCTTCGGTGAGGTGACTCCTGACGAGGAGGCCTGGAACCAGTTCGTGGGGCTTGATCTGCCAGCCAACATCCGCTTCGCGTTCCAGTACTCGCCGCTGCGCGATGTGCAGTTGGAAGTTGGGCGATCGAAGAATGAAAAGACGTGGGACCTGGGCCTGAAGGCACGCGTGCTGAAGCAGACCGAGGAGAACGAGATGCCCGTATCGGTCACTGTCCTAGGCAATGCCGGATTCATGAGCGACCGCTTCCCAAAGGTGGGCGAGCGCGACTTCTTCGCCGATGGCGTCACGCCCTTCGAGTACACCCTCGCCCATCGCTTCAGCTACAATACGCAGATCATCGTGGGCAGACGGTTCAATCGGTGGTTCTCAGCGCAGGTGGCCGGGATCGCGGTCTATCGGAACCTAGTGCCCGTGGGCGGGAGCAACCTCACGATTGCCGTCGCAGGGGCCACACGCTTCAAGGTCTCTCCCAAAGGCTCCATCCTGCTTGAGGCGAGCCCGATCCTGGAAGGGCGGCAGGCCAGCGAGCATCGTGAGCCGGTGGCGATCGCGTACGAAGTGGCCACGCAGGGGCATGTGTTCCAGATCGTGTTCGCCAGCAGCCAAGAGATCATCGAGCAGCGCTTGTACCCCTCCCCTGCCTCGCATTACGACAAAGGACGCTTCCATTTGGGATTCAACATCGCGCGCACGCTATTCGTCAAACCCAAACGCACGAAGAACTGATCGCGCATGAAACGTGTCGCCATTGCCTCTGCATGCACCTTGCTCCTGGCAGCCTGCGTCAAGGACGAAGGCCCGCTGTACGTGCCCAAGCCCGTGGTGCCGGGCGAGCCCATCGACACAGCCTACTTCTCCACGGAGGTATTGCCCATCCTCTCTGATCATTGCTGGACCTGCCATCCGCCCATGGGCGACATGGACCTTTCCGAATCGCTGGCCTACGGCAGCCTGGTGGGCGTGGAGAGCTCCAATCATGCGCCCGCGCTGCGCGTGGCGCCGGGCGACCCTGATGCCAGCGTGCTGTGGAACAAGGTGAATTACACCGAGGTGTACGGCCTGGGCATGCCTCCAGATGGCAGCGCCCTGAGCAGTGAGGATCTGGCCACCATCCGGGACTGGATCGAGCAGGGCGCGCTGGATAATTGAGGCCTGCCCTCACCACCGCACACCCACGGCCTGGCTCACATCCCCTTCGCTGCCGTCCTGCAGCACGGCACGCACCAGGTAGAACTGCATGGCACCCTTCACGGGCAGTTCATCCAGCCAACCGGATGCAGATGGTGGAAGCTCGCGCAGCTTCCTAGGTTCGGCGATGCCATCGGTCCGGTACACGCGCAGGGCCTTCACCGCGCGATCGGCCTGCGGCCATTCCAACGCGATGCCCTGCGGCGTTCGGCGCGCGATGACCATGCGCGGGGTCGTCTGAGGTGACAACCCCTCCACTGTCACCGTGCGCGAGGGCTCACCGATAGCCCCGGAAGGATCCACGCTGCGCACGCGGTACGCCAGAGGCCCGTCGGCGGCGGTGCTGTCCAGGAACCGTTCGTCGCCGGCCTCCACCAGCGCGCTGTTGAGCGTGATGAAGGTGCCTCCACCATCGCTGCTGCGCTCCACCTTGAACCCGGCGATGACCGCCTTGCTGAGCAGGGGCGGCCGCCAGCTGATCAGCACGCGCCCGGGGTCCTGCCGACGCGCCACGGGATCATCGGGCATCGGCGGCGCCTCCAGTACCGGCCGCGCGGCCAGGATGAAGTCGCTGCCTTCACTGCGCTGGTCGCCGGTGCTCACCGCCATCACGCGCCAGGCTTGCAACAGACCTGCGGGCGCCGCTTCGTCCGTCCAGTGGCTGATGGTGTCGCCGAAGAGCAGGCCCGAGGCATCGCGCCAGGGATCGTTGCCTGCGGCCTTGCGCTGCACCACGAAGCCCATGATGTCCGTGCCGCGGGGCCGCCAGTGAAGCGTGACGCCGGCCATGGCCGGGGTGGCGCGCAGTAGTTCGGGTGGTATGCAGGCCGGCGCGTGATCGCTAAGGGCCAGCACGGGAACACTGATGGCACCTGGGCCGAAGACGTCGATCACCTGCACGCGGTACCACAAGGCTTCCTTCACGCGATCAACGTGATCGGTCCAGGCCGTGTCGGTGGGCGGCAACTCGACCACCACATGGTAGGGGCCGTCGTAGTCCTTGGCGCGGAACACGCGCAGCGCGCGCGCACGTGCGATGCGATCGGTGCGCCACGACAGACGGATGCTGCGCGCCGCGGCCTCATCGCGCGCGGTGATGCCATAGGCATAAGGCCTCTGCCCCGGCGGGAAGTTGTGCGCCATGGCCCACGGCGAGGTGGGACCCGTGCGACCCAGGGTGTCGGTCACCTGCACGCGGTATTCCAGGATGCCCTGCACCTTCAAGGTCGTGTCGATCACGGTGAGGACCACCGTATCGCGCTTGATGCTGAAGGCCCACCAGGGCTGGATGCGCTCCTCCTCCCCCACGTACTGCCGACGGCGGAAGACATCCACGCTCTTCGCGCCACCGCCATCGGGCAGCAGCCAGCGGGTAACGGGATGCGGATCGCCCTGCGAGGCGCTGAGCGGGATCGGGGCCGCGTTGCTGGCGGTGCGCTGCTGGGCAGCGGCCGTGCCGGCCTTGGCTCCGAGCGCGATGCTCATGCTGTCCTCATATCCGCAACCGCAGCCCTTCACGGTGAGCGATCCGCAGCCGCTGGTTTCGGCGCCCGCCGGGCTTATCGCCACCGGATCGGTGGTGATCATGGCCACGCCCTGCAACGAGAACTCGCAAGCGGTCACGTCGATGCCGAAGTAGATGTCGAAATAGGTGAGCATGCTCAGCCGCGTTTCCAGTTGCTCCAGATCGAGGCCGAAGCGCAGGTCAGCGCCCGACTTCACGTGGCCCTCGACATCCACCACCACCAGGTCCAGGCCGGGCAGCGAGAAGTCCATCAGTGTCTTGTGGCCGGTGAAGAAGAAGCCGTTCACCTTGTTGCCCGCGAGCTGCGGTGGCAGCTGCTTGTGGTAGAGCTTGGCAAGCAGTTGCTGAAGCAGCTGCCCATCCACCGCCTTGTGCGCGCCCACGATGAAGGAGAAATCCAGTTCGCTGAAGGGGATGTTGGTCACGTCGGCCTTGGCATCATGCGCGGCCAGGTAGAAGCCGCCACCGCCCGCGCGCATGGCCAGCGTGGCCTGTTTCAAGTTGATCAGCGGCGCGATGGGGATGGGCACCTGCGTGGTGAGGCTGCCGTCGAGCCAGCCGTGCTTGAAGTCGTAGCTGAGCGAAAGGCCGCCGAAGGGAGTGCTCATCTTGTCGGTGGTGATCTTGCCATCGCCCACGGTCACCGCGCCCTTGGCCACGAAGTGCAGCGGCTCCTGCGTTTCCTGCAGGTCCTTGAACCCGCTCAGGTTGGCATCGAACCAAAGCTCCTCCCAAGCGGCGGGAGTGGCTTTCTGCTCGCCCTTGCGCACCACCATCTTGTCGCCGCTCAAGGCGATGGTCTGCTCCAAGTCGCCTGGCGCCTGGCCTCCGTTGGTCTTGATCACCTCGATGGTGGTGGCGGTCTTCGTGTGGGTGAGCTTCCCGATGAGCGGGATGTGCGACTGCTTCTGTTCGTCCCAAACGCGCAAATGGCCCAGCGTGGTGAACTTGCCACTGGTCACGCTCTGATCGGTGGCACCGGTCAGGAACGTGAAGTCCACCTTGCCGCGCGTGGGCACCAATGCGTTGATGGCGCCCATGCTGCTCAAGAGCTGCGAGCCCTGGCTCTCCACCATGACGCGGGCGCTGGCATTGGGGAAGTTGGGCATGTGCAGGTAGGGCCTGCCCAGCAGTTGCACGTTGTTGGTGCCGGGATCCAGGCCGTTCACGCGGAAGTCCACGATGCCATCGTACACATGGTCGCTCTCGATCACCGTCACCTTCTCCTGCCCGTTGCTCAATAGGCGGAAGGCCGAGAGGTCCACCCGGTCGGGCACCAGTTTGGGCACGCCAGTGAAATGTACCAGGGAGGCGTTGCTGTTGCTGGCCTTGCCCAGCACCCAGGCTTGTTCCGCCTGGCTGTATCCGAATTGCCAGGGGCTGCTGTCGCTCATCTTCAGCGGTACGGCATCGCCGATGCGCACTTCACCCAGTTGCGTCGCGTCCAGGTCGATGTCGTTCGGCCAGAGCAGCAGTTCCTTCACATCGGCTGTTGCGCGATGAGTGACCAGTTTCGCCGTGGGCACCGTGATGCAGCCCAGGTCCTTGTTGAAGCTCCAGGGCGCGGTGCCCTTCAACTCCCAGGTGCCGAGCTTGAAGGACAATTGCGATCCGCCGCCCTGCAGTCCGACGATCTCTTCGTTCAGCACCTTCACATCGCCCACATCGATCGTGAGCTCGTCGGGCAGCATCGACGGGATCTCCGTGACGCGAAGCAGGGTGCGCAGGCTGAAGGTGTCGGTGGTGACGTAGCTCTTCACGCGATCGGCATGGGCAGGGAAGCCGCGCAGGTCGAAAGCGATGTCCTTCGGTTCCGGAATGGCGATCACCCAGCCGTTGCCCGTGCTGGGGTAGCCCATGTCCATCAGGTGGTAGTTGCGCTTGGCCAACTGGCCGTTGCTGCGGAAGGTGGTGATCACCGGTTGGTCAGGGCCTTCGCCCAGGAAGAAGCGG
>CAZFBP010000018.1:0-22283 GCA_964517255.1 uncultured Chryseobacterium sp. | reverse complement strand
TAGTTCAATTGGAAGCGGTTGCCGCCACGGATGTAGCCCACGGAGCCGATCGGGTAATGAAGCTTCTCCTGGCCCTTGGCCTCCAATTCCTCGCTGCCCACGTAGTTGTACTGGTCCATGGCCGCCACGAACCAGTGCGGGCTGAAGGTGAGCTCGGCCAGTGCGGTGGCCCAATTGCCTTGGTCCTGTTTGGTGCTGAGGTGCTGCAATTCGAAGCGTAATGAAGTGCGGTCATTGAAATTGTGAAGTCCTTCGAGAATCAGAATGTCGGCATAAACAACAGGCTTTCCAGGCTTGCCCTGTATGATGTCGATGTCGTAGGCGAGGTTGAGGTAGGTGAGCGCGATCTCCCAGGTGGGCGTGAGCTTCTTGCGCACCTCCACATTGATGTCCTGGAAATAGCGTCGGTCGCCCATGCCGAAGATCGTGCTCGTGTAGCCCAGGCGCCGGGTGGTGTCATCCGCCGCGCCGAGGCGGGTGGTATCGAGCGCATAGGCCACGCTGCCATTCACCGCGAGCTTGGTGCCATACTTCCCGCCCAAGGCGCTGCCCTTCTTGAACTTGTAGAACACCTCGCCCTGCGCCGCCACCTCGCCATTGGGCTGCGTGGCGTAGGGGTAAAGCGTAGCGGGCAGGTTGTACGTGTGCTGCTTGGCCAGCGGAGGAAGGAAATTGATGTTCAGGTCGAATGGGGTGGGCGATGCGCGGTCGCTCTGGTAGAACATGTTGTCGAAGCTGTGCGCGCCCACGCTCGCTCCGAATCCTTTGGCCGCATAGGTGACGTTCACCATCAGCGCCTCACCGGGCTTGTAGATGAATCCGTTCTTGCCATTGGGGTCATTCACCTTGTAGGCGTATTCCGCGTACAGGTCCCAGCGCGGTGAGGTGAAATTGAGGCGCACGGCGCCGGCGGCCACGTTCTCGGGCAGCTCCAGCAAGGGATCGCGGTCCTCCTGGTACTTGCTCACGAAGCTTCCCCCGATGATGAGGTTGCTGGCGCAGGTCCATGAGCTGTCGAGCAGCTCGGCAAGGTTGAATTCAGCATCGGCGCCACGCACAACACCAGCGCCGTAGAGCGTGCCTTGATTGAATGCGAGTCGCTGTCGCCCCGCTAACGCCTTCAGGTAAACACCGCGAAAAGGCTTGTACTTCACGCGCACGCCATCCATGGCATTGTCAACGCCCAGGTAGCGCTCCTCGTAGCTGCGGAACACCAGGCCCTGACCCAATTGCTCGAAGAAGTTGCCCGCGGTGACCTCGAGGTCGCTGAGCTTGTACTTCGCGTATCGGTAACCGAGGCCGGAACCGTTGTAGGGCTGGCCGGCCGGATAACCTGCCAAGGCCGGCTCATAGCTCTCCATGCGCACGCCGGCCTCGAAGGCGCCGCTGGTATAGACCAGGTTCATCCACGCGTTGTAGGCCAGGCGTTGCTTGGGAACGATGGCGCCGATGTCGGTGTCCTCGTTGTAGTACTGCGCGTCGGTGCTGAAGTTGCCGTGCAACTGGCCCTGCTGCTGGCCGAGCGCGGATCCGATGATCAGGCAGGCCGCTGCGGCGAGCGTCCCGCGCCATGTGCTGAAGTACATGCCGCGAAGGTCACTTCTTTGCCGACAACTCCTGCACCTTGCGGAAGAGCTCGTTCTCATCGCCCGGCTCGTAGTTGTTGTGCTGCCAGACGATCTCGCCCGCGCCGTTGATCAGGAAGGTGTGCGGCACGTTGTTCACGTTGAGCGCGCGCTTCAGGTCGCCGTTGGGGTCCAGGTACACTTCGTATTCCCAGTCCTGCCCGCTCACGTACGGCTTCACGCGGGCGCTGGTGCGCGCGTCATCGATGCTCACGGCCACGAGCTTCACGCCCGTCTTCTTCTGCCATTCCTCGTACTTCTCGGCGATGGCGCTGAGCTCCTTCTTGCAGGGCGCGCACCAAGTGGCCCAGAAGTTCACGATGATGGGTTTCCCGTTGTTGCTCAGCGTGCTGGCATCCACCTTCTTCCCTTCAAGGGTCTGCACCATCACGCTGGGCAATTTGCCTTGAGCGAAAGAGAGGTTCACGATGAGCAGGAGCAGTGGCAGGAGTGCGGTTCTCATGTTCGGAGGGTGCAGGTTGAAATCGAAAGGCCAGCGGCCGTACGCAATGTTCGCGCCGTGCCGCTGGCCTTTTCCTTGTATCAGATCATCCTAGTGGCTCACGGTCACTTTGCGGGTGGCGGTGAGGCCGTCGGCGCTCACTTGCACCAGGTAGCTGCCGTTGGGCAGCGTGCTCAGGTCGAGGTTGTGGCGCTGCTCGCCGCTGCCGAAGCCGCGGCTGCTGGCCATCACCTGCTTGCCAGCGAGGTCGGTGACCACGAAGCTCACGTTCGTGGCGCTGGGCAGGTCGAAGCTCAGGCTCATCAGGCCATCGGTGGGGTTCGGGAACAGGGTGAGGCGGCGATCGAGCGCGTTGGCCTCATCGATGCCTACCGCGAGCTGCGATACGAAGGCGGCCTGCAGCACCTGCTTGGTGGTGCTGTTCTGCACGAAGGCCACCACTTTCACGTTGGCCAGCGCGCCCCAGAGGTTGTAATTGCCCTGGGCGGGGGCACCAGCTGCGAAAGTGTACGACTGGCTGAAACTCTGCGCGACGCCATCCTGCAACGTGGTCAGTGTGATGCCGCTTCCATTGGGCATCATCTTGCGCTGGGCGAATTTGTACTGACTCTGCGAGGTGGTTCCTCCGGTGTAGGTGTAGCTCTCCACGGCAGCGATATGCAGCTTGTGGGTGCCGGGGAATGCGGCGTACGGGGTCACAGTGCCGCTCACGATGAGCATGCTGCCGCTGTAGGTGGCGTTCAGGTCGATGGTGACGAAGGCCGGGATGGCCGCTTCGTCGGTGAGGTTGGTGGCGTTGTTCGAGAAGCTGTTCGCCGGGTCACGGCCATTGAGGAACACATCGGGAATCCCGCTCACGCCATAGTAGGTGCGGCGTGTCACGCCATCGGGGTTGTAACTGGGGTCTGTGCCGGGGCTGGGCCAGTTCATCTGGTACTTGATGGCGGCGATGTTCGAGCCGGTGCCGTTGGCGTTGACGCTGGTGAGCAGCGGGTCGAAGGTGCTGTTGTAGCTGGCGCATGGCGCACAGGTGCTACTGGTGAACTCCTCGATGAGCACTTTGCGCTGAACGCTTTGCGAGGCCACGTTCACCGAAGAAGTGATGTGGTCGTTGGCCGCGTTGCCATCGGTGCCTCCGTTGGGGGCGCTGGCCCATACATCCATCACATGGCTGCCGGTGGTGGCGCTCCATGGGGTCGGATGGGTGAAGCTGTAGTTCGCTCCGGCGGCGATGCTCGCACTGATCGGAGCGGAGACCGTGGCACCGCCATCAACCGTGTAATTGAGCGTGAAGCCCGTGATGGCGGTGGTGCCGAAATTGCGCAAGGTTCCGGTGATGCTCTGGTTGCCTTGGGCGACCACGGCGGCCATGTCCAGGGAGAGCGGAGCGAGGTCCAGGGCGCTGATTGGGCCGGTGATGAAATACGCGATGTCCTGAGCGCCGGTGAAGTTGGTATTGCTGGCCAGTGTGGTGGCACCAGCGGTCACCAAATAGTGGCCTGAGCCATAGTCGCAGCAGATGCCGTCGCCGTATGCATCATTGATCGTGAACACGATCGCTGCGCCATCGGGCACGCAGGCGAGCACGGCTGGCCGGTCCGTGGTGCCCACTGCGCCGAGGTTTGTCCAAGGGCCCCCGGAAGCGTACACCGGAGTGCCGCCAAGGCCAGTGAGCGTCCATGTGGTCTCGGATGCCCATTGGTCGGTGGTGATGTTCACCGACACCTGGGTCTCGCCGGTGGGGCATTGCGCGCTGGCGCCGAGGCCAAGGCCCAGAGCCGTCGCGATGGAAAGGAAGCGTAAGGTCTTCGTCATCTGTATGGAGTGTTTGGTTCTTGCGAATCGGGCGACGCGCGCCCCCTGCTTGTTTTTCAGGGTCGGCAAAGTAGGTGCGCGCTTCGTCATGGCAAAGGGCCTTGATGGAAACCGTGTTGGGATCCTAGTTGCCCGCATTCCTGACAGAGTGGGCTGCCGCCGAAGTGTTGCAAGGTACATTTGCCCACGGGCCATGGCCTGTGCACCGAACAACAAGACCACATGAAGCAGAACCCATACGCGCTCGTACTCGCCGTTCTTCTTGCCATTCCCGCGCAAGCGCAGATCATCAACGTGACCAACGGCCAAGGCCAGGTAGTGAATGGTCAGTTGGTGACCATATCGGGCCAGGCCGATGCCTCCCTGCTCACATCGAGCCTTTTTGCCACGCGCAATGGAGGCACCTCCCTCAACGTGAACGTGAAGCGCTACGAGCTCAACGTGCAGGCTGGCACCCAGAACTACTTCTGCTGGGGCGTTTGCTACGATGCCATCCCAGCCGGGACCTTGCCGTTCTGGGGCGCAGGTCAGGAAGCGATGCTTCCGATGGCGCCCGGGGTCACCCTTGATAACTTCCACGCTTACCATGTTCCGATGGGCATGGCTGGGCAGAGCACCTATCGGTACGTCTGGTTCAGCACCGCCCAGCCCACCGATACCGTGTACGTTGACATCCGCTTCGATGTCACCGCCGTGGGCATCGGGGAAGTGAGCGCAGCCTCCGCCCGGCTTGAGGTCTCACCGAACCCGGCCATCGCACAGGACGCTGTGATCGACATCGGCTTGGATCGCGCAGCCGCAGGCACACAGCTGATCGTGCACGACATGCTGGGCGCCGCAGTGAAGCGCTACACCGTGAGCGGCCAGCAGTCGCGCGTGGTGCTGCCCACCGGCGAATGGACGCCTGGCGTCTATTTCGTAAGCCTTCAGCGCGAAGGCGCTCTGCTGGCCACCAGGCGCGTGGTGGTGGCCCGCTAGGTCTCTGACAGCCATTCCTCCACGAGGGCGGGGACGCCAGCGGCCGCTGTTGCTTGCAGCACCCGCAGGCCAGGCCGTGCCACCGCCACCGGTCTCGGGTCGATGAGCACCATGATCGCGTGCTTCGGGGCGTAGTGGATCAGGCCTGCGGCCGGGTACACGTTCAGCGAGCTGCCCACCACCAGCACCCGGTCGGCGCCGGCCATGATCTCGGCGGCCTCTTCCATCATCGGCACTTCCTCTCCGAACCACACGATGTGGGGGCGAAGTTGGGATCCCAACGGGCATCGGTCGCCCAGTCGAAGTGATGGACCGGTGATCCGCGTGACGAACGTGGGGTCCGCCGAGCTGCACGCTTTGAGGATCTCACCGTGCAGGTGCAGCACGGCGCGGCTACCGGCCCGTTCGTGCAGGTCGTCGATGTTCTGGGTGATCACGTGCACATCGAAGCGCTGCTGAAGACGGGAAATCGCAATGTGCGCGGCGTTGGGTTGAGCGGCGATCACCTGAGCGCGGCGCTCATCATAGAAGCGCAGCACCAAGGCCCTGTCTCGCTGCCAGGCCTGCGGGGTGGCCACGTCCTCCACCCGGTACTGCTCCCACAGGCCATCGCTGTCGCGAAAGGTGCGCAGGCCGCTCTCCGCGCTCACACCGGCCCCGGTGAAGACCACCACCCGCTGCATGGAGCAAGGTTAGGCGCCGCTGGGTTGGATGGCTTCGCCTATTTTCGGGCCCTTCATTCCGGACCCCTGCCGGAGAACCCCGCCGCCTATCGAGCGAACTCTACCCCCTTTGTAAGAACCCATACGCGCGCGAAGGGACAGGATGATCGACAGCCTGAACGGAGAGCTATTGGAGCATGGTGCCGACCATGTGGTGATCGACTGCCACGGCGTGGGCTACCTGGTGCATGCTCCTGCCTCGGTGCTGGCGCAGTTGCCCGCGCGTGGCACGTGCCGCCTCTTCATTCACTACAGTGTGAGCGTTGACGTGCGCAGCGGCCAGAGCGAGCACCGGCTCTTCGGCTTCCGCCATGCTGATGAGAGGCAGTTCTTCCGAAGGCTCATCGAGGTGCAGGGCGTGAGCGCCACCTTGGGCCTGGCGATCCTCAGCGCGCGCAGCGCCGATGAAGTGCGCGCGGCGATCGTGATGGGCGATGAAGGCGCCTTGAAGGGCATCAAGGGCATCGGACCGAAGCTGGCGCAGCGCATCATCGGCGAATTGCAGGGCAAGCTCGCCGGCGCTGCAGCGCCGTTGGCTCTCGGCGGTGCCAAAGGCTCGGGCAATACCCTGCGGGCCGAGGCGTTATCGGCGCTGGTTACGCTCGGCCTGGACCGGGCGAAGGCCGAACGGGCCCTGCAAGGCGTGTTGAGCGAGCGCGGATCGGAAGCTCCGCCATTGGAAGAGTTGATCAAGCTGACTTTGAAGAACCTGTGAGCCGGGCCGTTTCCATGTCCTCTTCACCGAACCGCCGCCGTTCCCTGCTGGCAGCCATCGCGCTGCTGATGGCTGGCATGGCTGCCGCGCGTCCGCTCGGGAACCTGGTGCTGCAGGCCGATACGCCCGAGGTGAGCCTGCCGTACCCCATCACCGACCCCGTGGCGCCCGGCGCTGGCAGCGGCGGCATGGTGAACCTGGGCGACCCGGAGAACATCCAGAACGAAGTGCTCTACGACCCGGTGACCGGCCAGTACATCATGAGCAGCAGCGTGGGCGGCAGCTTCGATTACCGCCCGCCCATGAGCATGACGCTGGAGGAGTACCTGCAGTACGACATGAGCAAGAGCATGCAGACCTACTGGCTGGACAAGGTGGAACAGGAGAGCGAGAGCGCGCAGAAGCGCCTGGTGCCGGCCTTGAAAGTGAGGGGCAAGGTCTTCGATCGGATCTTCGGCGGCAACACCATCGACATCAAGCCGCGCGGTTCGGCGGAGATCATCTTCGGGCTCAACATCAGCCGCACGGACAACCCGCGCATCCCGATCGACCAGCGCCGCATCACCACCTTCAACTTCGACCAGCGCATCCAGCTCAACCTGGTGGGCAACATCGGCGACAAGCTGAAGATCACCACCAACTACAACACCCAGGCGACCTTCGACTTCGAGAACCAGGTGAAGCTCGACTACACCGGCTACGAGGACGAGATCATCCAGAAGATTGAAGCGGGCAACGTGAGCCTTCCTCTGCGCGGCACCTTGATCCAAGGCAGCCAGAGCCTCTTCGGGATCAAGACCCAGTTGAAGTTCGGCCGCCTCACCGCCACGGGCATCTTCAGCCAGGAAAAGGGCCAGCGCCGCAACGTGCAGACCCAGGGCGGCGCGCAGACCACCAACTTCGACATCAAGGCCGATGAGTACGAGGCCAACAAGCACTACTTCCTCAGCCACGCCTTCCGCGCCCAGTACGAGAACGCGCTGCGCACGCTTCCCACGGTGAACAGCGGCGTGATGATCACGCGCGTGGAAGTGTGGGTGACGAACCTGCGGCAGGACTACAACCAGAACCGAAACGTGGTGGCCTTCACCGACCTGGGCGAGGACGCCAGCCAGGCCAGCCGCGACGCGGGCCGCGTGAGCCTCGACATGCCCGCCGCCCTGCTCGTGGACAACCCCGGCACCAACGCCGACAATGCGGCCAACAGCCTTTACGCCGCCGTGAGCGCGAACGCCGGGATCCGCAGCTTCGTGAATGCCAGCGGCGCCTTGCAGGTGCTGGGCCTGCAGCCCGCGCGCCACTTCGAGAAGCTCGAGAGCGCGCGCCTGCTCAACGTGAACGAGTACACGCTCAACAACCGCCTGGGCTTCATCACGCTCAACCAGCAGCTCAACAACGACGAGGTGCTGGCCGTGGCCTTCCAGTACACCCTCGATGGCCAGACCTTCCAGGTGGGCGAGTTCAGCACCGATGGCATCGCGCCGCCCGATGCGCTGATCCTGCGCCTGCTGAAAGCCACCATCACCAACCCGCGCATTCCCCTGTGGGACCTGATGATGAAGAACGTGTACTCCCTGGGCGCCTTCCAGGTGAACCGCGAGAATTTCCGCCTCGACCTGGTTTACAACAACCCGGTCACGGGCGTTGACATCAACTACATCCCCCGCGCACCGGTGGATCAGATCCCGCTGATCCAGACCGTCGGCCTCGACCGCCTCGACCCCAACAACGCGCCCAACCCCGATGGCTGGTTCGACTTCATTGACGGCGCCGCCACCAACGGCGGCACCATCAACACCCAGAACGGCCGCATCTTCTTCCCGGTACTGGAGCCTTTCGGCAGCTATCTGGACCGGCAGCTCATCGGCCCAGACCCCAACAACCCCATCCAGCCCGAGAGCATCCGGCGCACCATCGTCTATCAGCAACTCTACGACAGCACCAAGATCGCCGCGCAGAACATCCCGGAGCTGAACCGCTTCAAGCTCAAGGGCAGCTACCGGAGCGCCAGCAGCGATGTGATCAACCTCAACAGCGTGAACATCCCGCAGGGCAGCGTGGTGGTCACGGCCGGTGGCGTGCGACTGGTGGAGAACCAGGACTACACCGTGGATTACAACCTGGGCCGCGTACGCATCCTCAACCAGGGCATCCTCGAGAGCGGCACGCCGGTGAACATCGCCCTGGAGAGCAACTCGCTCTTCAGCATACAGACGCGCACCCTGGCCGGTGCGCGCTTCGATTACACGATCAACAAGGACTTCGTGATCGGCGGCACGATCATGAACCTGTACGAACGGCCGCTCACGCAGAAGGTGAATGCAGGTGAAGAGCCCATCGCCAACACCATCGTGGGCCTCGACGCCAACTGGCAGAGCAAGTCGCAATGGCTCACCAACATGGTGGACAAGCTGCCCTTCTACGCCACCAAGGAGGAGAGCAATGTGAACGCGAGCATCGAAGGCGCCTATCTGATTCCCGGCCACAGCCGCGCCATCGGCAACGCGGGCACCAGCTACGTCGATGACTTCGAAGGAAGCGTGAGCACCATCGACCTGCGCACGCAGAGCCTGTGGTTCCATGCCAGCACGCCGCAAGGCATCCCGGACCTCTTCGATGAGGGCGAGGCCGTGAACGAGCTGCGCAACGGCTTCCGCCGCGCGCAGCTCAGCTGGTACGTGATCGACCCGCTCTTCTTCCGCAACAACAACCTCACGCCCTCGCACATCGCCAACGATGCCGCCATGCGCAGCGACCACCGCATGCGCGAGGTGCTCGAGAACGAGGTCTTCCCCTTCCGCCAACTGCCCGCGGGCACGCCCAACAACATCCCTGTCCTCGACCTTACCTACTATCCGAACCAGCGCGGGCCTTACAACTATTACCCGGTCGGCACCACCGGCGACCGCCTCAACCCCAACGGCACCTTCAACGACCCCGAGAACAACTGGGCCGGCATCACGCGGCGCATCACCACCACCGATTTCGAGAGCAGCAACATCGAGAGCATCCAGTTCTGGCTGATGGACCCCTTCAGCGACCAGGCAATCAACGGCAGCAACGAGGACAGCCAGAACACCACGGGCGGCATGCTCTACTTCGACCTGGGCAACATCAGCGAGGATGTGCTGCGCGATGGGCGCAAGGCCTTCGAGAACGGGCTGCCCAAGGACGCCAGCGATGGAGCCGCCCCCGTGGACCCGACCGCGTGGGGCGTGGTGCCCACCACCCAGAACGTGGTGAACGCCTTCGCCCTCCTCACCAGCAACAGCAACCGGTACCAGGACGTGGGCCTCGATGGCCTGCACTCCAACCTGAACGATGCGCCGCAGGGCAACGAGCAGCAGTTCTTCAGCGAGTACGTGGACCAGGTGGCCAATGCGGTCACTGACCCTGCGGCCTTGGGACGCATACAGGCCGACCCCAGCAACGACGACTACCAGTTCTTCCGCGGCAACGCGCTCGACAACCAGCAGGCCAATATCCTGGAGCGCTACCGCCGCTTCAACAACCCCGAGGGCAACAGCGTGACCGACGAGGACAGCCCCGAGGACTACCCCACGCAGCAGACGGTGATCCCCACCACCGAGGACATCAACCTGGACCAGAACCTGGCCGAGGGCGAGAGCTATTTCCACTACGCCATCCCGCTGCGGCCGCAGGACATGGTGGTGGGCACCAACTTCATCACCGATCGCATTCAGGCCACGGCCAGCACGCCCGCCGGCACCAAGCAAGTGTACTGGTACCAGTTCAAGATCCCCGTGCGCCAGCCCACCGAGCGCATCAACGGCATACAGGACTTCCGCAGCATCCGGTTCATGCGCATGTACATGAACGGCTGGCAGCAGCAGGCCACCCTGCGATTCGCCCGCCTGGAGTTCGTGCGCGGCGAATGGCGCAAGTACGCCCAGAGCCTGCTCTCGCCCCAGATCATCCCCGGCGGCGACCCGCCCCCCACCACCTTCAGCGTGGCAGCGGTGAACATCGAGGAGAACGGGTCGCGCTACCCGATCAACTACGTGCTGCCACCGGGCATCAACAAAGAGGTGGACGTGGCCAGCGCCAACCTGCGAAACCTCAACGAGCAGAGCCTGCAGCTCAAGGTGTGCAACCTGCTCGACGGCGATGCGCGCGGCGCCTTCCGCAACGTGAGCTTCGACATCCGCAGCTACAAGAAGCTCCGCATGTTCATCCATGCCGAGAGCAGCGACCTGAACAACCCCATCGCTTACGGCGACGTGAGCGTGTTCGTGCGCATCGGCAACGACCTCGATGCCAACTACTACGAGTACGAGGTGCCCGTGCGCGTGAGCACGCCCTTCAACAACGACCCCTACAACGTGTGGCCCGAGGCCAACGACATGGTGATCGAGTTCGCCAAGCTCAACGACCTGAAGATCCAGCGCGACCAGGGCGGCCACGCGCGCAGCCTGCGTTACATGGGCATGGACGGCGACCGGCGCGTGTTCATCAAGGGCAGCCCCAACCTGAGCCAGCTGCGCAGCATCATGATCGGCATCCGCAATCCGGTGAAGGAAGGCGAAGAGGCCAACCCGTGGGGCGCGGACAACGGCCTGGCCCGTTGCGCCGAGGTGTGGGTGAACGAGCTGCGCCTCACCGATTTCGATCAGCGCGGCGGGTGGGCCGCCGTAGCGCGCGTGAACGCGCAACTGGCCGACCTCGGCACGGTGAGCGTGGCGGGCAACTACAGCACGCCCTTCTGGGGCAGCATCGATAAGCGCGTGAGCGAGCGCCAGCGCGAGACCAAGTACGGGGTGGACATCGCCGCCAATCTGGAGATGGGCAAATTCCTCCCCGAGGCCGCCAAGGTGCGCGTGCCCCTTTACCTGGGGTTCAGCGAGCAGGTCAGCAACCCGCAGTTCGATCCGCTCAACCCCGACATCGAATGGGACGACGCCACACGCGCCCTCACGCCTGACGAGCGAAGGCAACGCCTGAAGGCCTCGCGCACCTACACCCGAAGGCGCAGCATGAACCTCACCAACGTGCGCAAGGAGCGCGGCGAAGGCAAGAAGGAGCGCAGCTGGGACGTGGAGAACCTCTCGCTCACCTACAGCTACACCGACCAGGAGTACTTCGATGTGAACACCGCCTACGAGAACACCCGCACCTACCGCGGCAGCCTGGCCTACCAGTTCGCGCCCAAGCCCCTGGCCATCGAGCCCTTCAAGGACATCAGCCTCCTGGGCAAGTCCAAGTGGCTCAAGCTCATCAAGGACTTCAACGTGAACCTGGGCTTCAAGCAGATCACCATGCGCACCAGCATGGACCGCATGTACCTGGAGCGACTGGTGCGGCCCAACCCCGACATCGAGTCACTTCCGCCGAAGCCCACCTACAACAAGAACTTCAACTGGGCCAGCCAGTACGGATTCAAGTACGACATCACCAAGAGCCTCAAGCTCGACTTCAACGCCAACAACCTCGCGGTGGTGGGCGAGACTCCCGGCCGCGTGAAGCCCAAGGAGCACGATGAGTACCAGCTCTGGAAGGACAGCGTGATCGCCAGCCTGAAGACCTGGGGCGAGGTGACCCGCTATGACCACACCGTTGCGCTCACCTACACGGTGCCGCTGGACAAGCTGCCGCTCACCGATTGGATCACCGCCAACGCCGGCTACACCGCCGGCTACCAGTGGGACCGCGCGCCCTTCACGCAGGACACGCTGGGCCATGTGGTGCAGAATTCGCGCAACATCTCCCTCAACGGCCAGTTCAACTTCGTGAGCCTGTACAACAAGAGCAAGTGGCTCAAGAAGATCAACGACAAGGCCAAGGGCCGGCCCGCCAAACAGACCGCGCCGGCGCGAGGCGCGGCGCCCAAGCCCGATAAGGAAGAGGGCGACAAGGAGAAGGACAAGGACAAGCCGAAATTCAACGTGCTGGAGAACCTGGCCCGGCTGCTCATGGGCATCCGCACGGGCTCGCTCACCTATAGCCAGACCAACGGAACGCTGCTGCCGGGCTACGGACGCAAGACCAACATCGTGGGCATGGACAACTTCGGCGCGCCCGGAATCGGCTTCGTGCTGGGCCAGCAGAACGAGGACATCAATGGCGAGCCCGTGCGCGATTTCGCCAGCACCGCCGCGGCCAACGGCTGGCTGGTGCGGAACGAATCGATTTTCAATCCATACACCAGCACGCGCAACGAGAACATCACCGCGCGCATGAGCCTGGAGCCCTTCAAGGGCATGCGCATCGAGCTGAACGCCAACCGCACCATGGCCACCAGCCAGCGCTCCTTCTTCCGCTGGAACGAGGACCTGGGCAGCTACGTGAACGACAGCCCCAACGAGAACGGCAGCTTCAGCGTGAGCATGCTCACCTGGCGCACAGCCTTCCTCAACGACGATGGCAATGCCGTGAACAAAGCCTTCCAGGAGCTGCTGGCCAATCGCCGCGTGGTGAGCGGCCGCATCGGCGCGGAGGACCCGCAATCAGCCCTTGACCCGAACACCGGTTACTACTCCGGTTACGGCTCCACCAACCAGGATGTGGTGATTCCGGCCTTCATCGCCGCCTACACCGGCCAGTCGGTCGATAAGGTGAAGACCAATCCCTTCAAGCAGGTGCCCAAGCCCAATTGGGACATCACCTACGACGGCCTCACCAAGATGGAGCCCTTCAGCAAGTGGTTCCGCACCTTCACCCTGAAGAACAGCTACCGCAGCAATTTCAATGTGGCCAGCTTCCAGACCAATCTGCTCTACGTGCCGGGCGGCAGCGCAATCGACGCAGCGGGCAACTACATACCGCAGCGGCAGATCATGGTGGTGACCATTCAAGAGGCCATGCGCCCGCTGATCGGCTTCGACGCCACCCTGAAGAACGGCCTGCTGGCCAAGATCGAGCACAACCGCGACCGCAACCTGAGCCTGAGCCTCACCAACTACCAGGTGACCGAGGCGCGCGGCAAGGAGTACGTGTTCGGCACCGGCTACCGCTTCAAGAACGTGAAGCTGCCCTTCCGCCTGGGCGGGGCCAAGCCGCCTCCGAGCGACCTGAACATCCGCGTGGACTTCAGCCTCCGCGAGAACTTCACCGTGATCCGCCTCATGGAGCAGGAGCAGAACCAGATCACCGCCGGCCAGCGCGTATTCTCCATCAAGACCAGCGCCGATTACGTGCTGAACCAGCGCCTCAACATCCGCCTCTTCTACGAGCGCGTGGTGAACACGCCGCTCATCACCACCTCCTTCCCCAGCGCCAACACCAACATGGGCATCAGCCTGCGCTTCACGCTGGCGGAGTAGCATGCGGTTGCCCCTTGTCAAGATGACTTCATCGTGTTCGCGCATGGTTTCTATTTTCGGCCGCCCTTCCGTTCAACAGGATTCGCACCGCCATCAACTTGCCCAAGCGCCCGCGTCGGCCCAACCCTCAACCTTACCGCTACACAGCGGGACAACCTCCAACACTTGGCCATGAACATACCCGCTGACCTGAAGTACACCAAGGACCATGAATGGCTGCGCATCGAGGGCGACCACGCCGTGGTGGGCATCACGGAGTTCGCGCAGGGCGAACTCGGCGACATCGTCTTCGTGGACATCGGATCGACTGGCCAGTCGTTGGAACGCGAGGCGGTGTTCGGCACCGTGGAGGCCGTGAAGACGGTGAGCGATCTCTTCATGCCGGTCTCTGGCACGGTGGAAGAAGTGAACCCCGGCCTGGCCGAGGACCCCGCCAGCGTGAACAAGGACCCCTACGGCGCCGGTTGGATGGTGCGCGTGAAACTGGCCGACACGGCGCAGGTGAGCGAGCTGCTCACCGCCGATCAGTACCGGGCGCTGGTGGGCGCCTGACCGCGCATGCTGCGCGCATACCGGTGGGCACTGCTCTGGGCGTTGCTCATCCTGCTGCTCTGCCTGATGCCCGGCGCTGCGTTGCCCGCATGGCATTGGGCTGACCTCCTGAACGTGGACAAGGGCGCGCACGCCGGGCTCTTCGCCGTGCTCGTGCTGCTCTGCCTTCGCGCGCTCCAGAGCGGCGATGCGGCCGGTTCCTCGCAGGCGGCACTGCTCCTGGCGCTGGGCTGCACGGCTTACGGCGGCGGTCTCGAGCTCTTGCAGATGCTGCCCGCGTTGGGCCGTCGGGGCGATTGGAACGACTTCGCCGCGAACACCGCTGGCGTGGCCGCCGGCTGGGCATGGCACCGGTGGCGAATGAGCAGGGACCGGCATGCCGGGCGCAGCGCCGATGCCTAGCTTTGAACCCGTGCCCTGGAAAGGGGTACCGACTGCAAAACCGAGCACATGCAACTGCGCAAGAACCCCGAAGCCGACCTGGAGCGGCGCAAATTGAGCTTCTGGATGATCGGCGCGCTCACCGCGCTGGCCATCACCTTGGTGGCCTTTGAGTGGACCACCTTCGACCGCAGCCGCGAGGACCTTGGCGCCCTGGAGCTGGACCTTATCGAGGAAGAGGTGATTCCGCCAAGCGCCACGCCGCCTCCGCCGCCTCCGCCTCCGCCAGCACCTACCCAGGTGATTGAGATCGTGGACGACGAGGAAGAGGTGGTGGAGACCGAGACCGTGGAGATGGAGGTGCAGGAGAACACAGAGGTGCAGGCACCGGTGCAACGCGAGGAAGAGGTGGTGGAGGAGCAGATCTTCACCATCGTGGAGGACATGCCCGCCTATCCTGGTGGCGAACTGGAGATGCGCAAGTACCTGGGCAAATCGATCAAATACCCGCAGATGGCGCAGGACGCCGGCATCCAAGGCACCGTGTTCCTCACCTTCGAGGTGGACAAGGACGGCAAGATCAAGGATGTGAAGGTGCTGCGCGGGATCGGCGGCGGCTGCGATGAGGAGGCCATCCGTGTGGTGAAGGCCATGCCGCAATGGTCGCCGGGCAAGCAGCGCGGCAAGCCGGTGCGCGTGCAGTTCAACCTGCCCGTGAAGTTCACCCTGCGCTGATCAACTGAGGACAACGAATGAAGGCCCTGCGATTGCGGGGCCTTCGGCTTTCCCGGCGCAGGATGATCACACGATCATCCCCGCCGCCACGGTCTCGTTGGTGCCCTCGTCGATGAGGATGATGCTGCCGGTGATGCGATTGCGGCTGTACTTGTCGAAGTGGAGCGGCACGGTGGTGCGCAGGTGCACGCGGCCGATGTCGTTCATGCGGATGGTGGAATCCTCGGCCTTGTGCAGGGTGCTGATGTCCATCTTGTACTTCACCTCCTTCACCATCGCGCGGGCATCGCGGCCGGTGTGCTTGATGGCGTACTTGCCTCCGGGCTGGAGCGGCCGCTCATTGAACCAGCACAGCATCACGTCGATCTCCTGCCCGCTCTCGGGCATGTTGTTCGGGCTCACGATCATGTCGCCGCGGCTGATGTCGATCTCGTCGGCCAGCGTGATCAACGCGCTCTGCGGGGCGAAGCACTCCTCCGCCTCGCGCTCACCGATGTGGATGCTCTTGATGCTGCTCTGGAATCCGCTGGGCAGCACTTGCACCGGGTCGCCCTTGCGGAAGATGCCGCCGGCCACGCGACCCGCGAACCCGCGGAAGTCGTGGTGCTCGTCGGTCATAGGGCGAACCACGTATTGCACCGGGAAACGACGGTCGATGTGGTTGATGTCGCCGACGATGTGGATGTTCTCCAGCAGGTACATGAGGGTGGGCCCTTGGTACCAGGCCATGCGCGTGCTTCGGTCCACCACATTGTCGCCTTTCAATGCGCTGATGGGGATGTAGCGGATGTCGCGCACCTCAAGCTTGCTGCTGAAATCCTCCAGCTCCTTCTGGATGCGGGTGAACGTCGCTTCATCGTAGTCCACCAGGTCCATCTTGTTGATGCAGAAGACCACGTGCGGAATACCGAGCAACGAAGCGATGAAGCTGTGACGGCAGGTCTGTTCCAATATCCCTTTGCGCGCATCCACCAGGATAATCGCCAGGTTCGCGGTGCTGGCGCCCGTGACCATGTTGCGCGTGTACTGGATGTGCCCCGGCGTATCGGCGATGATGAACTTGCGCCTTGGCGTGGCGAAGTAGCGGTAGGCCACATCGATGGTGATGCCCTGCTCCCGCTCAGCGCGCAGGCCGTCGGTGAGCAGTGACAAGTCAACTTCTCCGGACCCGCGTTTCGCGCTGGCCTTCTCCACCGCCTCCAGTTGGTCCTCGAAGATCTGCTTGGTGTCGTAGAGCAAGCGGCCTATGAGGGTGCTCTTGCCGTCGTCAACGCTTCCTGCCGTGGTGAAGCGGAGCAGGTCCATGTTCAGGTAGCCGTGGGTAGAGGTGTCTTTCATTCGTGCGTTGCGTGTTGACGCGTTACGTGTTGCGTGTTGAAGAACCCGTAACCCGTGAACACGTAACACGCAACGCGCTGCGGGGACTTGTATGCTAGAAGTATCCCTCTTTCTTCCGATCCTCCATCGCTGCCTCGCTGCGCTTGTCGTCCATGCGGCTGCCGCGCTCGGTCACGCGCGAAGAGGCCACCTCGTCGATGATCTCCTCCAACGTCGCCGCCGGTGAATCAACGGCGCCCGTGCAGCTCATGTCGCCGATGGTGCGGAAACGCACGCGCATCTGGCGTGGCTTCTCTTCGGGCTTCAAGCGCATGAAGGACGAGTTGGCGTAGATCACGCCGTCGCGGTCGAACACTTCGCGCACATGGCTGAAGTAGATGCTTGGGATGTGGATGTTCTCCAGCAGGATGTACTGCCACACATCCATCTCCGTCCAGTTGCTGATGGGGAAGGCCCGGAAGTGCTCGCCCGGTCGCTTCTTGCCGTTGTAGAGATTCCAGAGCTCCGGTCGTTGGTTCTTGGGGTCCCATTGGCCGAATTCATCACGATGACTGAACACGCGCTCCTTGGCGCGTGCCTTCTCCTCATCACGCCGACCGCCGCCGATGGCGCAGTCGATCTTGTGTTTCTCAATGGTATCGAGAAGCGTCACCGTCTGCAGTTTGTTGCGGCTGGCGTAGAAACCGGTTTCCTCCTGCACTTTCCCTTGGTCGATGCTCTCCTGCACGCTGCCCACGATCAGCTTGGCTCCATGCTCCTTCACCAGGTTATCGCGGAAGGTCATGGTCTCCTCGAAGTTGTGGCCGGTGTCCACGTGCACCAGCGGGAAAGGCACCTTCGCAGGGAAGAAGGCCTTGCGCGCGAGGTGGAAGCACACGATGCTGTCCTTGCCGCCACTGAAGAGCAGGGCGGGATTCTCGAACTGCGCGGCTACTTCACGCAGGATGTGCATGCTCTCGCTCTCGAGCTCTTTCAGGTGCGTCAGTCGGTACGAATGCATGGGCATCAATTCCGCGAGATACGCGGCAGGATGAAGTTCAAGAGTTCAGTGGCGCTCGCTCCTTCGCTGCGATCGGCGGTGGCGATGCGGAGCGCAGGAGAGGGTGGTGCTTCAAAGGGTGCGCTGATGCCTGTGAAGTCCCTCACCACGCCAGCGCGCGCTTTTGCATAAAGGCCCTTGACGTCGCGCGCTTCGCAAACCTCTAGCGGCGTATCGATGAAGGCCTCGATGAAATCACCCTCGCCGATGATCGCCTTTGCCTGTTCACGGATCGCGACCGTCGGCGAGACGAAGCAGCAGATCACGACCACCCCTTGCTGCACGAAGAGCTTGGCCACCTCCGCGATGCGACGGATATTCTCCGTGCGGTCGGCATCCGAGAAGCCCAGGTTGCTGTTGATGCCCGTGCGCACGTTGTCGCCATCGAGCACCACGCAGAAGCGACCCCGCTCATGAAGCTCACGCTCCAAGGCGATGGCGATGGTGCTCTTCCCGCTGCCGCTGAGTCCGGTCATCCACACCACGCAGCCGTGCTGACCGAGCAGGGCCTCTTTGTCCGCGCGTTGCAGCAGGCGGTCTTGTACGGGATGAATGTGCGCTGGCGAAGCCATTCCGATTCGGGTCGCGAAAGTAGCGGTTCCGCTGCGGCGGCCCTGTGCTGCGCACCGTGCTCCTATCTTGGCGCCATGGCCCCGAAAACCGTCGCCTCACAAGGTTCGCGCGTGCCTCATGCCGCTCCTGCCATCGATCAAGTGGGCATCGAAGAACGGGTGGCCCGCATCAAGACGCGGAGCATCAAGAAGGAGACGAAGGTGCAGGGCATGAAGCTCGCCCTGAGCATGATCGACCTCACCACGCTGGAAGGGGCCGATACGCCGAGCAAGGTGAAGCAGATGTGCTTCAAGGCCATGCACCTGCACGACAGCCTGCCCGGCCTTCCAGCCGTGGCGGCGGTCTGCGTGTATCCTTCTTTGGTGAAGGTGGCGAAGAAGGCCCTCGGCGACAGCGGCGTGAAGGTCGCCAGCGTGAGCACCGCCTTCCCCAGCGGACAGGCACCGAGGTCCGTGAAGATCGCAGACACCAAGTTCGCCGTGAATGAAGGAGCCGACGAGATCGACATGGTGATCAGTCGGGGCAGGTTCCACAACGGCGACTACACTTTCGTGTTCGACGAGATCGCAGCGATCAAAGAAGCCTGCGGCGAAGCGCGTTTGAAGGTGATCCTCGAGACCGGCGAGCTCGGCACTTACGACAAGGTGCGTTTAGCGAGCGATATCGCCATCGCGGCGGGGGCGGACTTCATCAAGACCAGCACCGGAAAGATCAATCCTGCGGCGACGATGGAAGTAACCCTCGTGATGCTGCACGCCATCCGCGATCACTACCTGAAGACCGGGCAGATGATCGCCATGAAGCCCGCCGGCGGCATCCGCACGAGCAAGCAAGCACTCCATTACCTGATGATGGTGAAGGAAGAGCTCGGCGAGGAATGGCTGAGCAACCATTGGTTCCGTTTCGGTGCCAGCAGTTTGGCGAACGATATCCTGATGCAATTGCAGAAGGAGGCGGATGGGCACTACCAGAGCGCGGACTATTTCAGCAACGATTAACTGTCACCCTGGGCCCGTCGAAGGGTGAACGGATGCAACGCGAACACATGGCAACCAAAAAGATTTCCTGGCCCCTCGCCCCAGCCCCCGAGTCCAAGGATCACGACCATTCCACCATCCGTTAACTTCGAGCCATGGACTACCACGACCGCATCGCCATCGACCCGGATCGCCGAAGTGGCAAGCCCTGCATCAAGGGTACGCGCATGACCGTGACCGATGTACTGGAGTATCTGGCATCGGGAATGACGCACACCGAGGTGCTGAAAGACTTCCCCTACATCACTGAAGAGGACATCCGTGCCTGCCTTGCATTCGCAGCCGATCGTGAGCGCATGCTTCACACCATTCCGCCTTCCGTGTGAAGCTGTTGATCGATGAGAATCTGTCGCCAACGTTGGCGCTGACGTGGAAGGAGCACTTCCCTGGCACCGCGCATGTTTTCGAGATCGGTTTGGGCAACACCGATGACCCTGACATCTGGGAACATGCCAAGGCCAATGGTTTCGCCATCATCACCAAGGATTCCGATTTCGAGCAGCGCAGCTACATGCTTGGCGCACCACCCAAGGTGATCTGGTTGCGTGTTGGCAATCGGTCCACCTCTTACGTGAACTTGCTCGTCCTTCAGCATGTGCAACGCATCAACGAATTTCTGCTGGACCGGGAGAGCACGCTGTTCATGATCCCCTGACCACATTCTACCCCATGGCAAAGAAGACCATCTCCTGGCCCCTCGCCCCCGCCCCCGAGTCCAAAGACCACTTCACCCTGAAGCAGCAATACGAGCTCTTCATCGGGGGCAAATGGACGGCACCGAAAAGCGGCACCCGTTCGACAGGCTCAGGGGAGCCCTACTTCGACACCATCAACCCCGCCAACGAGCAGAAAGGATGATCTCAAAGGCGGCATCGAGAAGAAGGGCCTATTGGGTCGAAGAGATCAGCAAGCTCAGTGGAAAGTTCGGAGATGATTCGGACAGACTGGAAGGTGAGCTATCACGTGAGATGACGAAGGATGGTTCGAGTTGCGTGCTAGACCATCTTGCGCTCTGTGGTACCATTCCGGAGAAGTACGGTCACGATTCGAGCGAAGAGAAGCTCTACTCCAAGTACACGGATATCCTGCTCAAACTCGCGTTCGAGCAGATGGGTCTTCGGGCGCGTGTGGTTAAGGAGCGGGCCGATTCTGCAGATGTAGAGGTGGTTTTCAACAAGAACATCGCTTTTGTTGCCGATGCCAAGGCTTTCCGCCTGAGCCGCACCGCCAAGAACCAGAAAGACTTCAAAGTGCAGCAAATGCACTCCTGGAAACGAGGCAAGGCGCACGCGATCGTCGTCTGCCCGATCTTCCAACTACCCTCTTCCAGCAGCCAGATCTATCAACAGGCGAGCATCAGCGATGTCTGTTTGATGAGCTATTCGCACCTGTCCTTCTTGATCAAGGTCGCTGAGGCCAAGTCAGCCAAAGCTGCACAGGACCTATTGCTGAGGATGCTCCGGTCGGTTGGTACGCTCAACCCGTCCAAGGACGCGACGGCCTATTGGCAGAACCTCAACCGGACCAAGCTCTCCGGTGGCAAGTCCTTCGCGAAGTTGTGGGTTGAGGAGAAAGCAATGGCCCACGAGGCGATAGCTTTCGCCAAGGAAGAGGCCCTGTCCCATCTTGCTCAACTTCGGGAGTCGATCATGCGGATGTCGCACAAGGATGCCATCGAAGCATTGATCAAGAGCCAGAAGATCAGCGAGAAGGAAAGGACCATTCGTAACATGGACGATAACGGACTACTGGAATTAAAATGAGCGAACCTGTTCCATTGGAAGTGAACAAAGTGCATGCGGGCGACTGCATGGAGCTCTTGAAGTCCGTGACTTCCGAAAGCGTGCATCTCGTGCTGAGCGACATCCCCTACGGCATCAGCGCTGATGAATGGGACGTGCTCCATAACAACATGAACTCTGCGCTGCTTGGTTCGAGCCAAGCCCAGAAGAAGGCGGGCGCGGTATTCAAGAGCCGGGGCAAGCCCATCAACGGCTGGTCAGAGGCTGACCGCAAGATCCCGAAGGAGTACTACGAGTGGTGCGCGAAGTGGGCCGAGGATTGGTTCCGTGTTCTGAAGCCAGGCGGTTCGGCCATCGTTTTTGCCGGAAGGCGATTCTCGCATCGGGCGGTCTGTGCGTTGGAGGATGCGGGCTTCAGCTTGAAAGATGTTCTTGCTTGGATCCGTCCGAACGCAGCACATCGCGCGCAGCGATTGAGCGTGGTGTACGATAAACGCGGTGATCAGCAGAACGCCGATGCATGGTCGGGCTGGCGCGTTGGGAATCTTCGCCCCTTGTTCGAACCTGTCCTCTGGTTCACCAAGCCGTATCCTATCGGCACAACCATCGCGGATAACGCGCTCAACCATGGCGTTGGTGGCTACAATGAGGAAGCCTTCCTCAAGTATGAGCCTTCGCCAGATAACATCTTACGCTCAGGCTTCGTGAAGAACGAGGGAGGTCTTCACCCCACACAGAAGCCGGTCCGTTTGATGCAAGAGTTGATCGAGCTGACCACGCAACCAGGACAACTGGTGCTTGATCCATTCTGTGGCAGCGGTTCTACTCTTGTCGCTGCTCGGAATACAGGCAGACAGTTCATGGGGATGGAGATGAGCGAGGAGTACGTGCGTATTGCCGAACAGCGCCTTGGTGGCGAGATGTTCTCGCAAGAGCAGTTCCTCGATCAACGACCGAAGGACACAAAGGAGGACGAGAGCCAGTTGCGCATCGTGCTCACAACGGAATAGCACCATGGCAAAGAAGAGTGCAGTGAGTTGGCCCTTATCGCCAGCGCCGGAATCGAAAGATCATTTCACCCTCAAGTCCGAGTACGACTTGTTCATTGGAGGAAAATGGGTGAAGCCGAAGTCAGGCTCCTACTTCGACACCATCAACCCCGCCAACGAGCAGAAGATCGCGCGCATCGCCGAAGCGGGTGAGGCCGATGTGGACGCCGCCGTGAAAGCTGCGCGCAAGGCCTACGACACCGTGTGGAGCAAGATGCCCGCGGCCGAACGCGCCAAGT
>CAZFBP010000017.1:15590-22768 GCA_964517255.1 uncultured Chryseobacterium sp. | reverse complement strand
ACTGTATCGGCATGTTCCGCATGTGCTTCATTCCAGATGAAGACGCATCCCTCAGCCGCAAGTTGTCCTGAATCCCTGAGCGTCACGGACGAAAGTATAGGATTCCGGCGAACGCGCTGAAGGCACCGCCGATTCACATGCACAAGGCCGGGTTCATGGCCCGGCCCTGCGTCGAGGCTTGTTGAATGCGCGCTAACGCACGATGAAGCGCCCGTTGGACATCACTTCTCCGTTGTCGAGCGTGGCGATGAGCAGGTATTGCCCGCTTTCCAGGCCGTGCAGCGGCATGCGCACGACCTGCTGCCCGCCCAGGGCGCGAACGCGATGCTCCCGGATGGTACGGCCGCTGGAATCGATCACACGCAGGCTCACGCCCGTCTCTTCCTCGACCTCCATCACGACATTGACCTGATCCTCGGCTGGGTTGGGGAAGATGCTGCCCACGAATGAGCCGTACCGGTTGGCCACGGCGATCGCGTCGCTCATCTCAGTGCTGCCATCCAGGTCGATCATCTTCAACCTGTAATGATTGAATCCGCTCAAAGGGGATTCGTCCAGGAACTGGTACGCGGTGGTCGAGGTTGAATTTCCCGCAGCGGCTGCCTGGCCGATCTGCACGAAGGCCCCGGTCTCATCCATGCGCTCCACGGCGAAGTGGCTCGTGTTCGACTCGGTCGCGGTGGTCCAATCCAACTGGATGCCTTCGGGCACCGGGGCGCCGTTGAAGCTGAGCAGCTGCACGGGCAGCAGGTTGCAATCGAGGCTGGCGCCATTGGTGAGTTGCCATGTGAGAGCGAAGGCCAGGCCGCTCTGGGAGAAATTGGAGATGTACAACAGGTAGAACTCACCTGCAGTCACCGTCATCGCGGTGGACCACTTCGGTCCGCCTGCGCCCTCAGAAGGGTTGGAAGCCGAGGTGGAAAGGCCGGTGTTGCCGGTCTGGCCGCTGTAGTTGCAGCGGTACGGATTCACGAGCGGCGGGCACGAGAGCGAGCTGTACGGGCCCCAGATGGCGAAGTCGTAATCATCGTTGCTGTTGTCGGGCGCAATGGTCAAGGCGATGGTCCCTGCCGAGCTCGGACTGAAGCTGTACCAGAAACCTTGTCGCTCGCTGGAGCCGAGGCATCCGCGCGTGTGCAGGTTGATATCGGAGGTGAGCCCGGTGCTGTTCGGATTCGCATTGATCTGCTGGCTGCTGCAGATGGCCGATTGTCCGTAACAGTCGCTGTTGGAGGGAGCGGCGCTCAGGCAATCCACGGTGCCCGCGTAACGCAAGCCCGTGCCAGGGCTGGGCCCATCGGAGTACACAGGGCCTTGGATGAGCTGCAGCACGTAGCGGATCTCGCCCTGACCGCTGCCCGATGAGGAGTACGAGAGCTGGATGGCATCACCAGCGGTCGCATTGATGTAGGCGATGTCGCGGTCCGAGTTCGTGTTCGTGTAGTCCACCGCAGGGCCGGCCCCGATCTGGAGGCTCACGTAGCTGCCGCCCCAGCCATCGCCCTGCGAATCATACATGTGCAGCGCGTACACGCATCCACCGCCGCTGGCGGCGGTGTTCGCGCAGAGGTTGAAGGTGCCCGATCCGCCGCCGTTGTTCCAGACCCGCACGTAGTAAACGCTTCCGCTCACCAGTTCCAACGGCGTGAGGGACATGAACGGCATGTTGCCAGGTCCGCTGGTGTTATCGCAGAGGACGAGGTTGAATGTGCCATTGCATGCCGTGGCTGAATACACGGCCATGCCCACGTTCGAGAGCGTGCCGCTGCTGGTGCGCAGGGTGACTAGACCGGTGGAGGGGGCGGTGAACTTGAACCACACGTCGCCGTTGGTGTAGCCGCCGCAGCCTGGGTTCGGGACACCCGTTGTGCTGGTCGCCATGGCATTCGAATAGGATACCATGGTGCAACTGCTGCCTGGGCTCAGATCGATGGCCCCGCACGGGTCATCGTTCGTGGGCGGAGTGCCCACGCAGATGGAGAACGTGCCAGCGCTCCCGTTGTATCCCCAAACGCGCACATAATAGGTCTGTCCTGGGGTGAGACCGGTGCGTTGAATCATGCTCATGGCTCCAGCGCCGTCGTCATCGTCGCATTCGATCAGCGTGAAGGTGCCGCCACAGGCCGTGGCGCTGTACAGGGCGATGCCTGAATCGGTCATGCTTCCTGCGGTGGTCTCGATCGTGGCTACCCCGCTGGCCGGCGCCACGAAGGTGTACCACACATCATTGTTGGAGTAGTTCGCGCAGCCCGGGGCTGGTGGGCCCGAAGTGCCGGTCGCGCTCACGTTGGTGCCAGCGGTGTTCACGCATGAGGCGGCATTGACCGTGAGCGCAACGGCCCCGCAGGGGTCGTCGTTCGCGGGTGGCGGTGGCGGGGTCCAGATGCAGAGCCGGCCGTTCATTGCGCTGTTGTCATTGCGGCGCTGGATGCGAACGATGTAGTTGGTCCCGACAACCGTGGTGATCGTGAGATTGGCGTTCGCGCCGTTCGAGCCGGCATCCACGCATCCCACTTGGGTGAGGCTTCCGCAAGCGCCGCTGAACACGTGCATGATCGCGCGGTGGTTGTTGTCGGGGTCGTAGGTCAGGTTGGTGGTGGTGCCCGTGGCGGTGAACCAGCCCCAGGCATCGTCGTAGGCGCCGGAGCTGCATGTGCTGCCCGCAGGTGTCATGTAATTCGTGAAGGCGGTCGGCTTGAGGTAGGTCTGGAAGACGCACGAGGTGCCCACCGCGTACTGGTTACCGACATTGTATCCGCAATTGTCCGTGGCGGTCTGGGCGCTCGCTTCCAGACGCATGGTCAGCAGCGTCAGCACCGCGAGGAAGAGTTTCGTCAGGCGGTTCATGGCGTGCTCAGGGATTGGTCCTTGTTTGTTCGGCGGCATCGATTCGCCTTTGTCGCGGCAACATGATCACTCCGTGCGCGGCGGCCATGTGGGTCATTTCCTGCGGGTTCAGCGGGCGGTAGGCCAGCACCTTCACCGTGCGGTCACCACGGTCCACATCGATCCGCATCTCCGGGTCGAGATTGGCGAGCGATTCCATCATGAGCTTTTCAGCCAGGGCCGAGGGTGCCGCAGTGAGAACGAATTGGTAGCGATGCTCTGCCCCGATGCCACCCTCTTGCGCGAGCAAGGCTGACGGCAGCGCCGTTGCCAGCACGGCCACGCACAGGATTCGTGAGAACATGGTCATATCGGTCCGTTTTGCGGCATGGCGGAGTAAGCCATGCCGGGCCGCTTCAACGGAACCGATGAACGCTGGTTACAGGGCGATGAAGCGACCTGGTGCCACTACGGACTAGCGTCCGACCGCCGCTTGACTGTCCGCGGCTTGTGCAACGCCCGGATAGGCCCGAAGCGCCGCGCGCAGGCACTCCACGGCCTGGCGCAGTTGGGCCTGCTCCAGCACGTACGCCAGCCGCACTTGCTTCTTCCCGGTTGCGAGGTTAGCGTAGAATCCCGTGGCGGGGGCGAGCATCACCGTGCTGCCTTCGTGCTCGAACTTCTCCAGCAGCCATTGGCAGAACGCGTCGCTGTCGTCGATGGGCAATTCGGCCACGCAATAGAAAGCGCCCTTCGGCTTCGGGCAGCTCACTCCGGGAATGCGGTTGAGCCCATCCACGAGGATGTCGCGGCGCTGCACGTACTCGGCTACTACGTCAGCGAAGTACTGCTGCGGGGTACGCAGCGCGGCCTCGCTGGCGATCTGCCCGAAGGTGGGCGGGCTCAAGCGCGCTTGCGCGAATTTCAGCGCGGTGGCCAGCAGCTCGGCGTTGCGTGTGATGAAGGCCCCCACACGCGCGCCGCACATGCTGTACCGCTTGCTCACGCTGTCGATTAGGATCGCGTGCTGGTCGAGGCCGTCGAGCTCCAGCGCGCTAACGTGCGTAGCACCATCGTAGCAGAACTCGCGGTACACTTCGTCGGCGAAGAGGAAGAGGTCGTGCTTGAGCACGATGCCGCGCAGAGTCTCGAGCTCAGCGCGGCTATAGAGGTAGCCGGTGGGATTGCCGGGATTGCAGATCAGGATGCCTTTGGTCTTGGGTGTGATCAAGGCTTCGAACGCGCTGATCGACGGCAGGGCGAAGCCATCGGCGATGGTGCAGCGCACGGGCACCACGGTTACGCCAGCGCTCACGGCGAAGCTGTTGTAGTTGGCGTAGTACGGCTCGGGGATGATGACTTCGTCGCCCGGCTCGAAGCAGCTCATCATGCCGAAGAGCAGGGCCTCGCTGCCGCCATTGGTGACGATGATCTGCTCGTGCGTCACGACGATGCCATGCTGCGCGTAGTAGCTGGCCAGGCCCTTGCGGTAGCTCTCATAACCTGCGCTGTGGCTGTACTCGATCACGCTGCGGTCCAGGTGTCGCATGGCTTCCAAGGCCACCTGCGGCGTGGCGATGTCGGGCTGCCCGATGTTGAGGTGGATCACCTGCGTGCCGCGCTTCTTGGCGGCTTCGGCGAAGGGCACCAGTTTGCGGATCGGCGAGGGCGGCATCAGGCGGCCTTTCGTGGAGATGGCGGGCATGCGGCGGTGGGTTGCGGGGGCGAAGTTGGCGAAGGGCCGGAAAGCGAGCGGCCCCTCCGGTGGGGAAGGGCCGCTCACGCGATGTCGATCAGGTTACTGCGGCGCTACTGTGCCATCGGCGGGGCCCTGCACCATGCCTTTCACGCGCACGATCTTGTCGGGCTCGTTCACGGCGTTGCTGGTGATGGTCACGCTCTTATTGATGGGGCCGGTCTTCTTGGTGTCGTAGCGCACGGAGACGGTGCTCTTCTGCCCAGGCGCGATCGGCGTGGTGTCGCACTTGGGAACCGTGCAGCCGCAGGAGCCCTTGCAGTTGGTGATGATCAAGGGCGCATCGCCGATGTTGGTGACCACGAAGGCGCATTCGCCGTTGGCGCCTTGGGCGATGGTGCCGTAGTCGTGGACATCCTTGTCCACCTGGATCATGGGGCCTTTCTGGGCCATGACCATGCTGGCGCACAGGGCGCAGGCGGCGAGCAGGAGTTGGCGCATCATGCGGTGAGGTGTTCAGAGCTTACTGCTTCTCCACCGGGGCCATGGGGCTGGCCTCTTTCACGGGCGAAGTGGGCGTTGCCGCGGTGGCCTCCACCATCCCCCGGATCGTCACGATCTTGCTCGGGGCGTTGGTGGCGTTGCTGGTGATGGTGACGCTCTTGTTGATGGCGCCGGTGCGGTTGGTGTCGTACTTCACGGTGATGGTGCTCTTCTCACCGGGCTTGATGGGGGCGGTGTCGCACTTGGGCACGGTGCAGCCGCAGCTTCCCTGGCACTGGGTGATGATCAACGGGGCATCGCCGGTGTTGGTCACCGTGAATTCGCAGGTGCCATTGGCGCCCTGCTGGATGGTGCCGTAGTCATGTGATTCCTTATCGACGCTCATCATCGGGCCGCTGCCGCCCACGGGCTTGCTGTTGGCTTGCGCGAAACCGTTGAGGACGGCCAAACCGAGGCCCAGGGAGAGTAGGATCTGCTTCATCGGGGTGTGCTGTTTTGTTTGGGGTGTTGCAACGCCAAAAGTGCGCGGCCTTCGCGAAGCATCCTCATGCTTAACAGGACATTAACAGCGGCCCGGGCGAGGCGTCGCTGACGCATGGTTCAGCGCGCCTTCAACAGGTTGCGCACCTGCTGGTTCCCCTCGTTCTGCATGCGCGCGTAGTACACGCCGGCGGGCAAGTCGCCGAGGTCCACTTCGGCGCGGTAAGAACCGGCGGGCATCGGCTGGTTGAGCACGGTCTGGATCAGCTGTCCCTGCTCGTTGAACACCTGGATCAGCACCCGGCCTCCGCTGCTCACATAGTCCAGGGTGGTGCGCTCGGTGAAGGGGTTCGGGTACGCGCTCATCAGGTTGTCGCCCGCGCGCTGGTTGGCTTCGTGGATGTCGGTGCCTAGGCATCCTGCGGGATCGATCAGGGCCAGCGGCTGGTAGGTGTTCAGCAGCACGGAGTCGATGTCGCTCTGCTCCAGGCAGAACCAGTCCTTCAGCACGCTGGCGTACACGCTGCGGAAGTCGTACTGCATGGCCAGATTGGTCTGGTAGGTGGCGCTGGAAGGAATCTGCGGGTTGGTACCGAGCATGCCTGGAATCACCTGGGTGCCGAAGAGGAACATGGGCTGCGCGCTGCCATGGTCGGTGCCTAGTGATGCGTTGTCCACGATGCGGCGGCCGAATTCGCTGAAGGTCATGCCCATCACCCGGTCCTCCAGCCCCAAGAGGTTCAGATCGTCCTGGAAGGCATGGATCGCATCACTCAGGCCCTTGAGCAGGTCGGCGTGGTTGCCGATGGAGTGGTCGTCCTGCTGCACCTGCTGCGCGTGCGTGTCGTAGCCGCCGGTGCTCACCCAGTAGATCTTGGTCTTCAACCCGCCGCAGATCAGTTGCGCTACGATCTTGAGTGCTTGCGCCAGTTCGGCTCCGGGCTCGTTGCCGGTGGGGTACAGCGTGCTCTGGTTGCAGCCATTTACCGCAGCGGCCTCGATCACGTCGCCGTAGAGGTCGGTCTGGCGCTGCACCTGGCGCACGAAGCTGAGCTTGCCGCCGCTGCATGCGGCGGATGCCGGGTCCTGGTAGATGTTGCCCGCGAGGCTGAGCGGGTCGTTGGTGTTGTTGATGGCCACGCCCATGCTCACGCCTTGGAACTGAAGGCCCGGGCCCACCGCCCCGCCCACGCGTATCGCGAGCGGGTCGGGCATGTCGTCATTCGGGTAGCCCGCCGGATAATTCGGGTACTCTTGATTGAGGTATCGGCCGGTCCATCCGGAATTCAGGATCTGATCGGTGTTGGCGCCGGTCTCATAGATGTCCGTGGCGCGGAAGTGCGAATAGTTCGGCTCGGGATAGCCCACGCCCTGCACGATGGCCAGCTTGCCATCCTGCCAGAGCTGCTGCATACCGGTCATGGCAGGGTGCAAACCGGTTCCGCCCAAGCCTGCTAGCGGCAGCACCTGCACGGAGGGGATCAGCACGTAGGGCCGCTTGGTGGAGAGCACGCTGTACTGGTCGAGCGGGATCACGGTGTTGAGGCCATCGTTGCCGCCGTAGAGCTGCACGATCACCAGCACGCGGTCCTCGGCGCTGCGGCTCTTCCAGAGCGCTTGCATGAGGGGGCTGCTGAAGCCCTGCACGGTGAACCCGCCGATGGTGGCTGCC
>CAZFBP010000017.1:0-15580 GCA_964517255.1 uncultured Chryseobacterium sp. | reverse complement strand
CCGATGAGGTGCGGAGGAAATGTCTGCGGTCCATGGGTTAGCGTATTGGCGGTTCAGTGCATCTGTGTCTCTGCGGCCTTGGCCATGTCCAGGAAGAGGTATAGCAGCATGGAGGGCACCATCTGCGCGGTCGGGTCGGTGGTGCCGGGGTCGGCCACGTAGAGCTCGTATGCATCGCTCCAGTAGCTGTCGGAGAGTTGGCCCAGCAGGAGGTAGCTGATCTTGAGCTGCGTGCGCACCAGGAGGCTCACCGGGATCGGGAAGAGCAGCTCGGCGGCGTCGCTCACCAGCGTGTTCGGGTTGTTCGCGTCGGTGAACTGGCCCACCACCGCGACCAAGTTCACCTTGAATTCGAGGTTGGCGCTGACGGGCTCATAAGTTCCCGCCGGCGTGGAGAAGCCGTTGAACAGGATCGCTTGCAGCGTGTTGTTCCTTGCCGGGTAGGTGGCGGTGTCCAGCCAGATGTCGTCGAATGCGGGGAACTGGTAGTAGGCCGACCAGCCGGCCACGTTGGGCGGGTTGTGGATCTGCTGGCCGCAGTAGGCCATGAGGTAGTAGGTGTCGCGCCACACGATCTGCTGCGCCTCGATCTGCGCCGCCGTGGGCATGGGCACATCGAGCCTGCGGATGTTGCCCACCACCCAATCGGCGGGGCTCATGATCATGCAGGCGCGCACCTGGGCGCTGAAGAAGTGATCGCTGGTGAGCAGCGCCTCCATCACGATGCGCATCTGATCGGGCGCGGCGGCGTTATCGCGGAAGATCTGCGCGAGCGGCTCGATCACGTTGGTCTCGGTGGCCGCGTCAATCTCGCCGTGCACGAAGAACCGGTAGAGCTCGCGGCACATGAACTCCGAGACCTCTTCCTTCGCCAGGATCATGTCCAGCAGCGCGTTCAATTCGTCCTCCCCGCCGCTCTGGCCCGCCTGTCCTTGGATCAAGGTGTTGTTGAAGAAGGCGCTGAACTGCTTGTCGGCGGTGACGTGCTGGCTCGGGCGATAGGCCACGTACGGCAGCACGATGTCACCCAGGCCATCGGTCTCGCGCACCGTCCAACCTGTGAGCACGCGCGCGGCCGCCTGCACATCGTCCTCGGTGTAGCCGCTGCCCTCGCCGAGGGTGAAGAGCTCCATCAGCTCACGGGCGAAATTCTCATCCGGTGCGGCGGCGGTGTTCAGGTAGCCGTTGAGGTAGATCAACATCGCGCCATCGATGGCGATGTCGTGGATGAGCTGGCGGAAATTGCCCAGGCTCTGCGTGCGCAGCAACTGGTCGTACAGGTAGGTGAGCCGCGGGTTGAACACCACGCCGAACTGCGTGGGGATGTGGTTATGCCAGAAGAGCGTCATGCGCTCCCGGATGGTGCGCTGCTGATCGATCATGAGACCGGTGCGCCACCAGAGGAAGCTCTGGATGCGCGCACTGGTGAGATCGGCGAGCTCCGTCTCGTTGTTGCCGTAACGAATCGTGTCCACCCAGGTGCTTCCGAAGGCCACCTGCGGATCGAGCAGGTCCGGGTCGGGCGTGCCGCCGTTGAGCGCCCAGTAAGCCTTAATGGGAGGCGTGGTGTCGTTGGTGTAGGTGAGCAGGGCGTTCACCACCTGGCTCAAGGTCTGCCCTTGGAAATGCGCGAGGTCGGCGTTGGAGCAGCCGAAGAGCGTGCGGCGCAGCAGGTGCTGGAGTTCGGGCCTTCCGAAGGGGCCTGTGTAAGGTGTGAGCGGCATGCCGGAGGGTATTGAGGCGTTCGATTCCTACAGATGCGCCAAAATAGGTTTGGATCAATCGCCTTTGCCATTCCTTTTTGACCAGTTATGAACCTTCGGGCGCCCGATGGGCCCTCGAAGCCGATGGATGGGAGCGGCCGTCGTGCGCTCGCACATTAACATCGTGCCCTCCCAAACAGTAGTGAAGCAGGACCGGCCCGTCCAGAAGACAGGTGGCGGGCCGCCCCAATCTCGCGCAACGATGAAACTGATCTCCTTCAATGTGAACGGCATCCGCGCCAGCGTGGGCAAGGGCCTGCACGATACCCTGCGCGCCATCGATGCCGACATCGTCTGCTTCCAGGAGACCAAGGCCACGCCCGAGCAAGTGGCCACCGCGCTCGCCGGCGCCAACGGCTATCATGTGAGCGCGTACGGCGCCGAGAAGCTCGGGTACAGCGGCACGGCCATCGCTAGCAAGGAGAAGCCGGGCAAGGTTGATTACGGCATTGGCATGAAAGGCCACGACGACGAAGGCCGCGTGGTCGCGGCGACGTTCAAGGATGCGGTCGTGGTGTGCGTCTATACCCCCAACAGCGGCGAAGGCATGAAGCGATTGGGGTACCGCGGCGAATGGGATGCGGCTTTCCGCGCCTACGTGAGCAGGCTCGCCAAGGGCAAGCTCCCGGTGATCATCTGCGGCGACCTCAACGTGGCCCACCGGCCCATCGACCTAGCGCGCCCCAAGGACAACTACAACAAGACCAGCGGCTACACGCAGCAGGAGATCGACGGCATGTTTGCGCTGCAAGCGGCAGGCTTCGTGGACACCTTCCGGCATTTCCATCCGGACGTGGTGAAGTACAGCTGGTGGAGCCAGCGTTTCGGCGCGCGCGCCAAGAACGTGGGCTGGCGCATCGACTACGTCCTTGTCAGCAAGGGCTTCGAGAAGAAGGTGAAGGAGGCCTTCATCCTCAACGAGGTCATGGGCAGCGACCATTGCCCGGTGGGGATCATTTGGTGAAGCGAGACACAGAGCCATCTTCGCCACCGTGACGCGCCAGCAACTCATCGCCAGCATCAAGCGCAAGCGCAGCCTGCTCTGCGTGGGCCTCGATACTGAAGCGCACCTGGTGCCCGAGCATTTCCAGCACGAGAGCCATCCCGTTCGCGCGTACAACGAGGCCATCATCGAGGTCACGCACGATCTGGCCGTGGCCTACAAGCTCAACCTCGCCTTCTATGAAGCGCTCGGCGATCAAGGCTGGCTCGACCTCGAGGCCACCATCGCCTACATCCGCAGCAAGGGCGATTGCTTCATCATCGCCGATGCCAAGCGCGGCGACATCGGCAACACCGCGCGCAAATACGCCGAGGCTTTCTTCGACGTGCTCGACGTGGATGCCGTGACGCTCTCGCCTTACATGGGCCACGATAGCATCGAGCCCTTCCTGAAACGCGCCGGCAAATGGGCCATCGTGCTGGGCATCACCAGCAATTCCGGCGCCGACGATTTCCAGTTCCTGCCCACCGGCAACGGCCAGCGCCTCTTCGAGACCGTGATCGCCAAGGCCGCTCAATGGGGCACGCCCGAAGAACTCATGTTCGTGGCCGGTGCCACGCGACCGGATGTGCTTCGCTGCGTGCGTGAGCTGGCACCGGAGCATTTCCTCCTGGTGCCCGGCGTGGGCGCGCAGGGCGGCGATCTGGATGCGGTGCTCGATGCGGGCCTCACCACCGATGGCGGACTCTTGATCAACAGCAGCCGTGGCGTGCTATACGCGGGCAGCGGGCAAGAGGCCATGCCCATGGCGCGGCGCGCGGCGCAAGCGCTGCAGCTGGGCATGGAGAAGAAGATGCGCGAAAGGGGAATGGCCTAGCTGGGATCGGTCGGTGCTTCTATTTTCACGCCGTGCCGCTTGACCCGCATTCGGCCTCAATCCTCCTGGACCCCGCCTTCCCTTACGGCGAGGACCTGCTCCAGCACATCTGGGAGCAAGGCTTGTACGAGGCGCACGCGCTGCGCACCACCGATGGCGAAGAAGTGCAGGTGCTGCGCGCAGGACGCATTCAGAGCAACAGCGGCCCCGACCTGATCGATGCCAAATTGCGCATCGGCGGGCAGCTCTGGGCGGGCACGGTGGAGCTGCACTTGCGCAGCAGCGAGTGGAGGGCGCATGGCCACCATCTGGATGCGGCCTACGAGAATGTGATCATGCACGTGGTGTACGAGCACGATGCCGAGGCGCGAACATTGAGCGGCCGTGTGCTGCCCACGCTGGAGCTGTACCCGCGCGTTTCAATGGAGCGCATCGGTGCGTACCGATCGCTCATGCGCGCGAAGGGATTCGTGCCGTGCGCGCAGCAGATCGCGCGACTGGAGCGCGTGCGCGTGAGTGCCTGGCTCGAACGTGTGCTGGTGGAACGACTGGAGCGCAAGGCCGCGGAAGCGGAGAAGCTCTTCCGCGCGTTGGGCAACGATCCCAGCGAGTTGATCTACCACTTGGTGGCGCGTGCAATCGGCCTGAAGGTGAACGCTGAGCCCTTCGGCATGCTGGCGCGCGCAATGCCATTGCGCATGCTCAACCGGTACCGCGACGATGCGCTGCGGATCGAAGCCTTGCTCTTCGGGCAGGCCGGCCTCTTGCAGGTGGACTTCGTGGATGAGCACCCGCGGCGCTTGCAGGAGGAGCACCGCATCCTCGCAGGCATGCATGCACTGACCCCCATGCCCATGGCGGCCTGGAAATTCGGTCGCATGCGGCCCATCAACCTGCCCACGGTGCGCATTTCGCAGCTGGCGCGGTTGATCGCGCGTTGCGATGGCGAGTTGAGCGCGCTCATCGGCAGCGATGATCCCGCTGCCTTGCACACGTTGCTCGATGTCGAGGCCAACGGCTACTGGAACGATCACTTCGTGTTCGACAAGCCGTCGGCGCCTTCAACCAAGCGCTTGGGCCGCGTGGGCGCCGATCACATCCTCATCAACGCCATCGTGCCGGGCCTCTTCGCGCTCGGGCGTCTGCTGGGCCGATCCGAATACGCCGATCGCGCCATGCGCCTACTGGAGCGATTGCCCGCCGAGGAGAATGCCCTATTGCGAGGTTGGGCGGCGCTGGGCATGAAGGCCGATGACGCGGGCCGTGGCCAAGCGCTCATCGAGCTGAAGAACCTGTACTGCGACAAGAAGCAATGCCTTCGATGCGCGATCGGGCAGCAGGTGCTGCGCGGTCCGGCCGACGTCCCGTCGGCCGAGGACGCGAAAGATGACTGACGCGTTTGGATCGCGCGGCCGACGAGATATCGGCCGGACTAATCGTCCCCATCATCGCGCGGCAGCTCGTTGAACGTGCCGTCGCCCTGCTCATCATCGAAGTAGAACACGCGCATCTGCACGGTGTCGCGCAGCAGGTCGATGCGGCCCATCTCCACGCGGCTCACCTTCACGCCGAGGCGCTGGTGCAGGTCGGCGTAGAGATCCGCGCGCTTCTCCGGCTTGATCAGCTCGATGCGCTCGTAGGTGATCTGCCGCATGGCCTCGTGCCGCGTTAGCCAGAGGTGCTCCAGCACATAGGCCGCCACGAGGATCACCGCATTGGTGAACAACAGTTCCACCATGCTCACCTTCTTGCCGAAGAGCGCGTTCATCACGGCCAGCGCGATCACTGCCAGCAGGTAGGTCATGTCCTTGATGCTGATCTGCTCGGTACGGTAGCGCAGGATGCTGAAGATGGCGAAGAGGCCGAAGGCGAAGCCGGTGCTCAGCTTCACGCTGCTGAGCAGCCCGCACAGGAAGAAGATGAGGACGTTGAAGAGGAAGTAGGTGAAGAGGAAGTCCTTCTTGCGGTGGATCGGGTAGTAGATCCGCCGGATGAGGATGTACACCACCAGCAGGTTCAGCGCGAACTTGAAGAGAAGCTCCAAGAAGTCGTCGTGGTAGATCTCCCAGCCGAGGAATGTCATGCGGTCTGTTCAGTTGGTCATGCGGCGTTGCGCAGCCTGTTGAGCCGCAGCAGCACCTGTTTGAATGCGTTGTGCTTCACCGGCCTGCCCAAGGCGAGCATGCCGATGCAATACTTGCTCATGCCGCTGGGCCGCTCGCCCATGGCCCGCACCAGCCGCACAAAGGGCGAAGTGCGGTCAGCGCGTTCCTGTTTCAGCTCGGCCACCACGATGCCGCCGAGATCTCCTTCTCCGTCGGGATCGCTGAAGCGCAGGTCGAGGTCCATGGTGAGGCGCTCGGGCCTGTCATTGGCCACGAAGGTGTAGCGCGTGAAGTTGTTCCAGAGCGTGGGCACGAGCTGGCTGTCGTCGCGCGCGGCCTTCTGTGCGAAGAGGAGCTGCTCGCCGAGGAGTTGATCGGGAATCCCCTCCACGCGGATGCGCTTCTTGTCGGTGCGGCCGCGGCCGGTCTTGCGCTTCACCTCCAGGAAGGCGAGCCCGCTGCCGATGTACTCACGGAAGCGCACCTTGCTGCGGAACGTGCGCTTGTTGTGGTGGTCGCGGTAGTGCTTCAGGTCCGGCGTGTCGAAGTAGAGGCTGCGGTATGCCGTGCCGCGCTTTCCATCCACTTCCAGCAGGCGGTAGTGCGGCATCATCCGCTCCAGCAAATCCGGAAGAGCCGTGGCCGGCAGCACGTACTTGGTATCCACGCGGTCCTGCAGCTTCACGCCATCCATCTCCTCCAGGGTGATGGGGACGAAGCGTTGAAGGACGACTGAGAGGTCCATGTTCAGGGCTTGCCTGCCGACGGCAGGGCGTCAAATCTATGCGGGACGCGCGTTGGAGGAATGGACGCGCATAGGGTTCAAGTACATTCGCCCTCCTTTTCGACCGCCGCATGCCCACGACCCACCAGCACGCCTTCACCAGCCTTCGGTTGGCCGTGGAGGAACTCGCTCCTGCGGATCGCGAATTGGTGGAACGCGCGGCTTCAGCAGCGGCTCGTGCCTACGCGCCTTACTCGCGGTTCCATGTGGGCGCAGCGCTTCGTCTCAGCAATGGATCAGTGATAGAGGGCAACAACCAGGAGAACGCCAGCTTCCCGGCGGGCATCTGCGCTGAGCGCTCCGCGTTGCACCACGCCATGGCGATGGATCCGAGCGCGATCGCCGAGTGCATCGCCGTCGCTGTTCCACAGGTGAAGGGCGATGCGCCGGTATCGCCGTGCGGCATCTGCAGGCAAGCGCTGCTGGAGCAGGAGTCGCGGCAGCGATCGCCCATGCGCGTGCTGCTCGCTTCAGCATCGGGCGTGGTGATCGAGATCGCCCGCGCCTCCGACCTGTTGCCGCTGCACTTCGACGCGTCGTTCCTGCCGCGCTGAGCGCCGACCTGCCGGAAGCCCCCGGCTATATTTGCGCGCATCGCCAAACGGCAGCCCTGATGAGCACGAAGACCACCTCCGCCAAGGACAAGCCGAAGCCCAGCAGCAACGGCACCGCCTTCGGCAAGGAGACCTACCTGCGCTGGTTCACGGACATGGTGCTCATGCGCCGCTTCGAGGAGAAGTGCGGCCACTTGTACACCATGCAGAAGTTCGGCGGATTCTGCCACCTCTACATCGGGCAGGAGGCTGTGCTCGCGGGCATGGTCACCGCCATCCGCAAGACGGACCGCATCATCACCGGTTACCGCGACCATTGCCACCCGCTGGCCCTTGGGGATTCGCCCAAGCACGTAATGGCCGAACTCTACGGCCGCACTACCGGAACCAGCAAGGGCAAGGGCGGCAGCATGCACTTCTTCGATAAGAGCCGCAACCTATTCGGAGGCCATGGCATCGTGGGCGGGCAGATCGGCCTCGGCGCCGGCATCGCCTTCGCCGATTGGTACCGCAGCGAGGACCATGCAACGCTCTGCATGTTCGGCGACGGCGCCGCGCGGCAGGGCATCCTCCACGAGACCTTCAACATGGCCATGACCTGGAAGCTCCCGGTGATCTTCATCATCGAGAACAACCAGTACGCCATGGGCACCAGCGTGGAGCGCACCAGCAATGTGCATGAATTGCACAAGCTCGGAGCGAGCTACGACATGCCCGGCGTGGCCGTTGATGGCATGCGCTGCGAGGCGGTGCATGAGGCCATCAGCAAGGCGTGCGAGCATGTGCGCGCGGGCAACGGGCCCATCCTGCTCGACATACAGACCTATAGGTACAAGGGCCACAGCATGAGCGACCCGCAGAAGTACCGCACCAAGGAAGAGGTGGAAGCCTACAAGCAGCAGGATCCCATCGAGAGCGTACGCGCCACCTTGCTCTCGAACAAGTGGGCCACCGAGGCCGAGCTGGAGGCCATCGACGAGAAGGCGAAGAAGGATGTGGAAGAAGCGGTGACCTTCGCGGAGCAGAGCCCGCGCCCCGATGCCAGCGAGCTGTACACCGATGTGTACAAGCAGGCCGATTACCCGTTCGAGAAAGACTGACCTAACCCAGCGCCGGAGAGCGGCGCGCGCATCATGGCCGAGATCATCCGCATGCCCAAGCTGAGCGACACCATGACCGAAGGTGGTCTCAGCAAGTGGCACAAGAAAGTCGGGGACAAGCTGAAGGCCGGCGACCTGCTCGCCGAGATCGAGACCGATAAGGCCACCATGGATTTCGAGAGCCCGGTGGATGGCGTGCTGCTGCACATCGGCGTGCAGGCCGGCAAGAGCGCCGCAGTCGATAGTATCCTGGCGGTCTTCGGGAAAGAAGGGGAGGATATCACGGCCCTGCTCGCGAGCGCGACTGCCGAGGCGCCGAAAGCGGCTGCGACTGTTGAAGTGAAGGAAGAGAAGAAGGCCGTGGAGGTAAAGGACGAGAAGAGAGTGGCGGTGAAGGCAAGCGTGCCTCCCGCACCTCCATCTCCTCCCGCACCTCCCTTGCATCCCTCCAACGGCCGCGTTAAAGCCAGCCCGCTCGCCCGACACCTCGCCGAAGAGAAAGGCATCGACATCAGCCGTGTGCGCGGCAGCGGTCCCGATGGCCGCGTGACCAGGCAGGACATCGAGAACCATCGCAGTGGTGGTGCGGCATTCAGTGCGCCACAAGTCGAAGCCTTCACCGAAGTGGAGGTGAGCCAGATGCGCAAGACCATCGCTCGCCGGTTGGCCGAGAGCAAGTTCAGCGCGCCGCACTTCTACCTCACGCTCGAGATCGGTATGGAGCGCGCCATGCAGGTGCGCGAAGCGATCAACAAGAGCATCGCGCCCGACAAGATCTCCTTCAACGACCTCGTGATCAAGGCCGTGGCCGTGGCCCTGAAACAGCACCCCAAGGTGAACAGCTCATGGCTCGGCGACAGAATTCGTTTCAACCAGCATGTGCACATCGGCGTCGCGGTCGCGGTGGAGGAAGGCTTGCTCGTTCCCGTGGTGCGCTTCGCGGATGGCAAGGCATTGCGCACCATCGGCGCCGAGGTGCGCGACTATGCGAAGAAGGCCAAGGAGAAGAAGCTGCAGCCCACCGACTGGGAAGGCAACACATTCACCATCTCCAACCTCGGCATGTTCGGCATCGAGGAGTTCACCGCCATCATCAACCCGCCCGATGCGTGCATCCTGGCCGTGGGCGGCATCATGGAGAAGCCCGTGGTGAAGAACGGCGCCATCGTGCCCGGCCACACCATGAGGGTGACCCTGAGCTGCGACCACCGCGTGGTGGATGGCGCCACCGGCGCGGCCTTCCTGCAGACTTTCAAAGACTACATGGAAGAGCCGGCCTTGCTGCTGGGGGAGGGTGCCATCTGAGTTGCCGCGTCGGCAAGGGCCTAACGGCTTCGGATGCCCTACTCGCAGTCCGATAGGATCTTGAAGTCGAGCTTGATCAAGCCTTCGGCGGCTGGCTTGCCGATGCCCGGTATAACGGCGCCGAGCACTTCGTCGGTCTCCGTGTCAACGGCCACCTTCATGTAAACCAGCCGTGTGATCGTGACCACGACTATGGTGCCCGATGCCGAGCCAACGGGCATGTCGAATAGGGCAGACTTCCCAGCGCTCCTTGCCGCATAAGCCTTGTCCAGCTCTTGCTCGGGCACGAAGGCAAGCGAACTGCCCTTGTACGCCTCGTCCGCTTCTTCCTTCGTGGTGCTCTTGTGCAGGCCAGCCTCATCCACCAGGAGCTCCTTGCTCATCAGGCGCCTGCAATTCTGCACGGCCATCTCCTTGCAGTACTTCATGTAATTCTCCGATTTGCCCTTCTTGCCGATCCACGCGATGTGCTTCTGCATCTGGCTCAACGTGAACTGCATGCGTTCTGGGGTGTAGGTCTCCCGGCCTTCTTCATTGGTTGTGGTGGCCAGGTACATCTGGTAATCGTGCTTGATGAGCCGCAGCTCGCCCTTCTTGGTCACCTTGCTCTCGCCATTGGTGCGCGTGAGCACGAGTGCGGGCACGCCCATGCCGAATGAGTAAGCGCCCACGCCCAAGTCCGTGGTGAGCACCACCTTCAGCAGCGCGACATGCTTGGTGCTCTTCTTCTGGAAGAGCTCCACGATCTGCGATGTGGGCATGAACTCGATCTTCTCGTTCCACTTCCAATGGGCGCGGACGGCTGGCTCGATCACGGCACGGTACGCCGCGAGCGATTCCTGGTAGGCCTTCGTATCCTGTTCGGCGGTCTTCTTCGAGAAACCTTCGATCACCCGGGGATTCACTTCCGGAAGCTCCACCACCAGGATGCGCTTCGAAAGGCCCTTCAGCTCGAATGGCTCTGCCCAGATACGGTCCACCACCTGTGCTTCGATGAGGGAGGTGCATGTGAGGCTGATGAACAGGGTGAGCAGGTGCTTTCGCATGGCAGGGTGAGGGTTGCTGAAGCCAATATAGCGTTGATGCTCGAAGTGCGGCACGAACCGCGCGCAGCGTGGGCCACATGCAGAGAGAGGAGAGCATCCCCGAACCGTGCGTAGCTCGCGGCTACGAGCAGTGAGCCGGGATCATTCTAGCCTGAGGCTACTCCTCCGCCAGCCCCACCCTCTTCCTCAGGAATTCCCGTTTGAACCACAGTTCGAATACCGGATCTAGGAAGTGATAGCCCGAAGGCGTGCGGTCGATGATGTCCTTGTTCTCAAGTGAGATGCGGGTCTTCTGCACGTTGCGCGGCGTGCCCAAGCGGTAATCGTGCATCACGGCGGCGGCGCTGAGCTGCGTTTCGCCGCTGGCGATGGCCCTGAGCATGTTGATGGCCGTCGTGCTCAGCCCTTCGCAGAGCAGCTGGTAGAGCGGTGTTCCGGAATCGATCACGAGGTTGAGCGCTGCTTCGAGGTCGTCGCGGCTGGCCTTTCTGCGCGTGCGGCTCCAGAGGAAGTGGGCGAGCTGCTGCACGTACCAGCTGTGGCAGCCCACGGTACGCGCCAGTATTGCGGCCAGTTCCGGCGCGATGGCCTTGCCGCTGCTGGCGAAGCGCTGCACGAGCCACGGCGTCCAGTGATCGAGAGCGATGCGCTCCAGCCAGATGATGTCGCCGAAGCGGTAGAAGGGCATGCTGCTCTTGTCGAAGAGGCCGGCCATCATGTGGCGCTTGCTGCCATAGAGCACGTAGGTGACGTGCTTGTGGCGTTGCCAATGGGCGCGCATGAGCTTCTGCGCCTTCAGGTCGTCGTGCCAGTGGATCATCTGCTGGAACTCATCGATGCACACCACCAGCCGCAGCTTCCTGGCCTTGGCGATGCGCTCGGGCATGTCGAGGATGTCGCCCACGTGCTTGCGCGCTTGCTTCCAGTCGAAGCCGATGCTGAGGCCGGGGTCCATGTCGTTGCCGACGGTGAGGCGCGGAGCCACCTGCTCCAGGAAGGCCTTGGCGTTGCGCGCCTGCTCCTCCCACTTGCTGGAGGTGGCGGCCAGCACGGCGCGGCTGAGGCTCTCGAGGAACTCTTCCAGGCTGTTGCACGCGAACATGTCGAGCACGGCCACGCGCGCGTTCTTCTGTTCCTGCTCCAGTTCGATGGCCGCTTGCTCCACCAGGCTGCTCTTGCCCCAGCGCCGCGGGCTTATGAGGATGCTGCTGATGCCCCCGGCCATGTTGCCCTTCAGGCGCGCCAGGTCCTTGCGCCGGTTGGTGAAGGCGTTGCGGTTCACGGGGGTGCCGTACTCGAATGGGGTGGTGGCGGTCTCCATGTGTTTCATCCCGGCGCGGCGGGCCGGCCAATGTAAGCTGCTATCCGGTATAATACCATCTGGTAATATACCTATTGGTATTGCACTGGATCCATGCTAACCTTGCCCCATGCGCTCCCGCCTCCTCGTCATCGCCCAGTTCACGTGCATCGCGATCCTCGCCATCGGCGGTGATTGGCTCCTGCCATGGTGGGCCAGTTCGCTCTTCATGGCGGGCATTCTGATCCTGATTTGGGCGACGGTCTCCCTCGGTGCCTCAAACCTCACCGTGATGCCTGATCCGCGCGCCACCAATACGCTCAGCGTGCGCGGCGTGTACCGTTTCGTGCGCCACCCCATGTACACGGCGGTGCTGCTCTGCGGCGTTGCGTTGGCCTTCGGCGCGCCGAGCACCGTGCGCTGGGTCGCGCTGGGCGCATGCCTAGTCGTGCTCCTGCTGAAGATCAGGCACGAGGAGGCCTTGCTCACGAAGCGCTATCCGGATTACCCGGAGCGCATGCGCGGCGTGAAGCGCTTGCTGCCGCTGATCTGGTGAACGATGCGGTCGAATGGGCTTCCAGCCGAACCGCGCGCAGCGGTGGGCGGCGCCTACATTCGCGGATCCGCTCCCGATGCACCCACGATTGAAGAATTGGCTCCTTCGACTCGCGCTTGAAGGCAACAAGGTGAAGTGCCCCACCTGCGGCAAGGGCGCGATGGCCTTCTTGCCCGCCGGCTCTCCTCCGCGCCCGCACTCGTTGTGCATCTATTGCGGATCGCGTGAGCGCACGCGCATGATGGCGCTGGCCCTGAGCAAGCGCGGTTTGCCCAGGAGCGGTCAGCGCATCCTGCACGTCGCGCCCGATAAATCGTTGCGCGAACGGCTGCAAGGCGCCCCGGGAGTGACGTACGTGGCGGGCGACAAGATGGAGCCGGGGTACAGTTATCCGCCGGGGACCATCTACCTCGACATCACGGAGATCAAGTTCCCCGACGACCATTTCGATGTGATCATCTGCTCGCACGTGCTGGAGCATGTGCCCGACGACCGCAAGGCCATGCGCGAGCTGCTGCGCGTGCTGAAGCCTGGTGGCACCGCCATTCTGCAAGTGCCCATGAGCCGCGAGGCGACCACCGATGAGGACCCTGCCGTGACCGACCCGGAAGAGCGCATGCAACGGTTCGGGCAATTCGACCACGTGCGCCTCTACGGCAGGGACTACTTCGACCGGCTGCGCGACGAGGGCTTCGCGGTCACGGTGCTGCGTCCCATCGAGTGGCTCACGCGCATGGAGATCTTCGAGTACGGTGTGAAGTTCGAGGAGGAACTCGTGGTTGGGACGAAATGACCAGGCCGTACTGATGGGATCCGGTGCTGACCGCTTCTCGATCCGGAACGACCGCCAGCCAAGCTGGCAGCGAACCGTTGAGCTTCCTTAACAGGCCGGGCATGAAACCAAGCGGGGGTGTCAGCGTTCTCCGATTGGCACGGTACCTGCCGCGCCGCGAACATCATGAACATGCAAGACCCCGAGACCAACGTGCTGCGCACCCTGCTGGTGGACGCCCCCCCGGCTGCGGTGTGGGAGGCTCTTACCGACCCGAAACTGGCCAGGCTCTATATGGGCGCCATGCCATGCTGCGAACTGCAGCCCGGCAAGCCCGTGCAGTGGTTCCTCCGCGAGGAGAATGGCGACCAGACCCTGGTGGCCAAGGGCACCATACTGGCAGTGAAGCCGGGCGACCGCCTCCGATACACCACCTACAGCCCCACGAGCAAATTGCCCGATGAACCTGCGAGCCATACCACGGTGGATCTGCATCTGATTCCTGCCGGTGATGGTACACGCGTGGAGCTCTGGCAGGGCGATTTCGCCGGACTTCCCGATGCTGCGCGTCGTGCCCGTGAGGCCGGCCGCAGTTGGGTGGAGCACTTGGTGGGCCTGAAGCGCGTGGCCGAGGAGACCTGGGAAGCGAAGGCTGCCTGAACAGAAACATGAACGGCGAAGGGCGCAAAGGGGAGATCCGATGCGCCCTTCTGCTTTTCGGCAGGCGGTGTGCCAGTAAACCTCAATAGCAGTACTTCCCCTCCACGATCATCCTCTTCGCGATCGCTTTCCGCAGCTCGGCGGTGTTGAGGTTCGTGTTCTTCGCGAAGCGCTTTGCGCCCATCAGCATGGCCTGGCGCTCGTCGCCCTCGGCGAAGTTGTTCACCGCCTCCTTCGCCCACTTGTGGATGCGGTCGGCGGCGTCGTGGATGTAGAGCTGGCACATGGCGATCTGCTCTTGCACGTTCGCAGCGCCTTTCATCTCTGCGAGTTTCTGGGTGCGCAGCAGCACACTCTCAGCGAGATAGGTGTCGATCACCATGTCGGCGATGTGCATCAAGGTCTCTTGGTGCTTCGCCAGCTCGAGGCCCAGTTTCTGCGCGGCCCCACCGGCAGCCATCAGCACGGCCTTCTTGAAATTCGCCACCATGCGCTTCTCATCGGCGAGCAGTGCATCATCCGGCTCCGGGAATTCGGGGATGCCCATCAGCTCCTGCGCTACCGCCATCGCCGGGCCCATCAGGTCGAGCTGGCCTTTCATCGCGCGCTTCAACAACATGTCCACCGTGAGCATGCGGTTGATCTCGTTCGTGCCCTCGAAGATCCGGTTGATGCGGCTGTCGCGGTAGGCGCGCTCCACGGGACTTTCGGCGCTGTAGCCCATGCCGCCGTAAATCTGTACGCCCTCGTCCACCACGTAGTCAAGGCACTCGCTGCCGGCCACCTTCAGGATCGCAGCCTCGGCGGCGTACTGCTCCACGCCTTTCAGGAGTGCGGTCGCGTGATCGGCACCGCTGGATCTCATCTCCTCGATGGCGCTCTCCATGTCGCGGCTACAGCGGTACAGCGCGCTCTCCAGCACGTAACAGTACGCGGCTTGATCGGCGAGCTTCTGGCGGATCGCACCGAAGGTGCTGATCGGCCGGCCGAATTGCTGACGTTCGCTGGCGTATTGGATCGATAGGTCCAGCGTCTTCTTCGCCCCGCCCAATGTCGCTCCGGCCAGCTTGATGCGGCCGATGTTCAGGATGTTCACTGCGATCTTGAAACCGTTCTGACGCGCGCTCAGCATGTTCTCCACCGGCACCTTGCAATCGTTGAAGAAGACCTGGCGCGTGCTGCTGCCCTTGATCCCCATCTTCCTCTCCTCGGGGTTCAATGTGATGCCGCCGAATCCCTTCTCCACGATGAATGCGCTCAGGTTCTCATCGTCGTCGATCTTGGCGAACACGGTGAAGATGTCCGCGAATCCGCCGTTGGTGATCCACATCTTCTGGCCGTTGATCACGTAGTGCTTGCCGTCTTCCGAAAGCACAGCCTTCGTCTTGCCGCTGTTCGCATCGCTGCCGCTTCCTGGCTCGGTGAGGCAGTAGCACGCCTTCCATTCGCCGGTGGCCAGCTTCGGGATGTATTTGCTCTTCTGCTCCGCGTTGCCGTAGTAGAGCGTGGGCAAGGTGCCGATGCCGGTATGCGCGGCCATCGCCACGCTATAGCTGTGGCCCGCGCCGGTCTTCTCTGTCACCAGCATGCCGGTCACGAAGTCCTTGCCGAAGCCGCCGTATTCCTCGGGCACGCTGATGCCCAGCAGCCCCAACTCGCCGGCCTTCTCCAGGATCTTCTGCATCAACCCTTCCTCCTGGTGGTCGATGCGTTCAAGATTGGGCCACACCTCTGCCGCCAGGAAGTCCACGGCCGTCAGTGCGATCATGCGCTGCTCCTCGTTGAACTCCTCGGGAATGAAGATGTCCTGCGGCT